>DBQL01000064.1:3641-6393 GCA_002305235.1 Prevotella sp. UBA1395
AACGCCACGCCCGAGTATGTGAAATACCTTGTCACGGCAGACGTGCACTCGCCCAACATGGCCCGGGTGAACGGTGCCTTGCCACAGATAGACGCTTGGTACACCGCCTTCAAGGTGAAGAAGGGCGACAAGATGTACCTGCCCAAGAGCAAGAGGGCATATATCTGGTAACCGGATGACATCGTCTGATCGGATAGGCCGCACGGGGAATCGACCCTGTGCGGCCTTTCTTTTTGCATGCTCGGGCCTATTTCCGAGGAACAGGGGGGCGGGCTTTTGCCGGTCTCAAGATGCAGACGGCCGGCGGGCTGTGCGGCCAAGACTTGGCACATCTGTGGCTAACAACGTTTCGGAGTCGCTGTCACGATTGGTGACAGTATTTTGCGAAAAACCCCGACAAAACCCCTTCTGTGCTTCGCGAATTTCTCATCAGCCGTCGTCTGGCCGCAAATACGCGAAAATGACGGGTTTTCTGCAAGTGATTGATTTGTCGTAAATTATGAGGTAAAAATTATATTCTGTTGGGGATAGTTTTCTTTTGACATCGCGATAGCTATCTTATCGCCTTGCCAAATGATACGTTTTGTCGTGCGTTTCGGTGCTTTTCGTCCGGCGAAAAGGGCCCGATCGCATGTTCAAATGGCGGAAAAGGGTGGGAGAGCGGCTGTTTTCAGACTTGCGGGCATGGTTTCAAGGCGTGTTTTTCGGGGCGGCATTTGTAGAACAGGCTATTTGGAACGCATTTTTTTGGTGAAGTAATTTTGACATCAAGTGCGGTCGTGTCAGTGGCAAAGGGTGTGACAACTTGTCATAGTCGCACCCCTGTCCCGTTGGTCGGCACACCGTTTGTTAGTACAAGGGCAGGTTAACAGCCTCGTGGGCGGACCGTCTGTCGCGAACCGCCACGTATGGATCAAGAAATAATAATTTAAAATATAAATAAAATGGGAAAGATTATTGGAATCGATTTAGGTACTACAAACAGTTGCGTTGCCGTGTTTGAGGGCAACGAACCGGTAGTGATTACAAACTCAGAAGGCAAGCGCACCACGCCGTCGGTCATTGGTTTTGTGAAGGACGGCGAGCGCAAGGTGGGCGATCCTGCCAAGCGTCAGGCCGTGACCAACCCCAAGAATACCGTCTACTCCATCAAGCGTTTCATGGGTGAGACATACGAGCAGAGCCGCAAGGAGGCCGAGCGCGTGCCCTACACCGTGATCAACGATAACGGCTATCCCAAGGTTCAGATCGAGGGAGCCGCACATCCTTACACCCCGCAGGAAATCTCGGCAATGGTGTTGCAGAAGATGAAGAAGACCGCCGAAGACTATCTCGGTCAGGAGGTGACCGATGCCGTGATCACCGTACCGGCATATTTCTCCGACTCACAGCGTCAGGCCACCAAGGAGGCCGGACAGATTGCCGGACTTAACGTGCAGCGTATCTTGAACGAGCCGACGGCTGCCGCACTCGCCTACGGTGTAGACAAGGCCAATAAGGATATGAAGATCGCCGTGTTCGACCTCGGTGGCGGTACGTTTGATATCTCCATCCTTGAGTTTGGCGGTGGCGTGTTCGAGGTGCTCTCTACCAATGGTGACACCCATCTCGGTGGCGACGATTTCGATCAGGTGATCATCGAGTGGCTGGCCAATGGCTTCCAGAGCGACGAGGGCATCGACCTGCGCAAAGACCCGATGGCCATGCAGCGTCTGAAAGAGGCTGCCGAGAAGGCAAAGATCGAGTTGTCGTCGACCACCAGCACAGAGATCAACCTGCCGTATATCTCGGCAGAGGGCGGTGTGCCCAAGCATTTGGTGAAGACACTCACCCGCTCTCAGTTTGAGCAACTGGCTCATGAGCTGATCCAAAACTGTCTCATCCCCTGTCAGAACGCCATGCGTGATGCCGGCTTGCAGACATCGGATATCGACGAGGTGATCCTCGTGGGTGGCTCGAGCCGTATCCCCGCCGTGCAGACCTTGGTGAAAAACTATTTCGGCAAGGAGCCTTCAAAGGGCGTAAACCCCGACGAGGTGGTGGCCGTGGGTGCCTCTATTCAAGGCGCTATTCTCAACAAGGAGAGCGGAGCCGGCAATATCGTGTTGCTCGATGTCACACCGCTGACCCTCGGTATCGAGACTATGGGTGGCGTGATGACCAAGCTCATCGAGGCCAACAGCACCATTCCTTGCAAGAAGAGCGAGACCTTCTCTACCGCGGTAGACAACCAAACGGCCGTGACCATTCACGTGTTGCAGGGCGAGCGTCCTATGGCCGCGCAGAACAAGAGCATCGGACAGTTCAACCTTGAGGGCATCGCACCCGCCCGTCGTGGAGTGCCCCAAATTGAAGTGACATTCGATATCGATGCCAACGGTATCTTGAACGTGAGTGCCAAGGATAAGGCCACGGGCAAGGAGCAGCAGATTCGCATCGAGGCCTCCAGCGGATTGAGCGATGCCGAGATCGAGCGCATGCGCAATGAGGCTAAGGCCAATGAGGAGGCTGATAAGAAAGAGCGTGAGAAGGTGGACAAGATGAATCAGGCAGACTCATTGATTTTCACCACGGAGAACTTCTTGAAAGACAACGCCGACAAGATTCCCGCCGATCAAAAACCCGCTATCGAGTCGGCCCTCCAGCAGCTCAAGGATGCCCACAAGGCCGGTGACGTGGCTGCCATCGATGCCGCTTCGGCCGCGCTGAACCAAGCCGTGCAGAATGTCTCTGCCCAGATGTATCAGGGTGG
>DBQL01000112.1 GCA_002305235.1 Prevotella sp. UBA1395
ATCCCGCCGACAACGGACAGCCGATGGACAAATGGGACCCTGCAAAGATCACATGGGGTATCAAGGCTGACGACACGCTCAGATAACATCCACCACAATGCTATCGCTAAGGCACATGCCATATTTCGGGATAACAGACAGAACGTCAATTTCTTATCATCTTTCTATGAAGTATTACTTATTATTGCTGGCTTGTGCGTTTGCCATGAGCCTGAGTGCCCAACGGCCTCATCGGTCGGCATCGAGGATAGACACCACGGCTTATTACAAGCTCGGCGAGGTGCAGGTAACGGCACCCACCGGCGTGGGCCGGATCAAGCAGACGGGGTACAACGCCGTGACGATAGACACCAAGTCGATGCAAAACACCACCAAGACCCTTGCCGATGCCCTGCGCATGGCTCCGGGCCTGAAACTGCGTGAGGCCGGCGGCGTGGGTGGCGAGACCAATATCATGCTCGACGGCATGGATGCCAAGTATGTGAAGGTATTCATCGACGGCATACCGCAAGAAGGGGTGGGGAGTGCCTACCGACTGAGCAACATTCCGGCAGGCATGGCCGACCGCATTGAGGTATACAAGGGTGTGGTGCCCGTGGAGTTTGGCACCGACGCGATGGGGGGCGTCATCAACATCGTTACCCGTCGGCGGCCGTTCCGGTGGTATGCCGACGCGTCATACTCTTTTGGTTCGTTCAATACCCATCGGTCTACCGTAAGGGCCGGACAGCAGCTCAAGAACGGATGGAGCTATGACCTGAGCTTCTACCAGAACTATTCAGACAACGACTATAAGGTGAAGACATTTGTCACCCAGTTTCTCGACAACGGCTTTGAGCAGACCGACCGCAACAAGATAGAGACGGTGCGCCGATTCCACGGGCAGTATCACAACGAGGCGGTGACGGGCACCGTAGGGCTCACGGGCCGCAGATGGGCAGACCGACTGTTGTTCAACATGACCTATTCGCATGAGTATCAGCAGATACAGAACGGTGTGAGACAGGAGATAGTCTATGGGCAAAAGCACCGCAAGGGATATGTGCTCACGCCACGGCTGTCTTACTCGAAGCACCATTTCCTGCTTCGCGGACTGCAGATGGATGCCGACCTGTCTTACAGTCATAACATCAGCTACAACGTAGATACCGCTGCCTACAAATACAACTGGTATGGAGAGCGCCGCCCCACGGGCAGTCCGGGCGAACAGGGCTATCAAAACACCGAGAGCGCCACAGACATCTGGACGGCACGGATAGCAACCAAATACCACTGGGCCCGCCGCCATCTGCTGACGCTCAACTACTCATGGAACCATTTCAACCGCAAGAACCGCAGTTATTTGACAAACACGAGCCGCATCACCGACTATACCATTCCCAAGAAGACCGCCAAAAACATCGTGGGACTCTCTTATCACTACACGCCCTCACGGCTGTGGAACGTCGTGGTGTTCGGCAAATATTATGATGAGAGGGTAGAGGGGCCGGTATCGGTAAACGAGGACGGTATCGGCGGATATGTGAGCCAGCGCATGTCGTCGGACGCCCTTGGCTATGGCACGGCACTGAGCATCTTCCCGCTGCGTGGACTGCAAACCAAGCTGTCGTATGAGAAAGCCTACCGACTGCCCACCATCACCGAGCTGTTCGGCGACGACGACCTCGAGTCGGGTAGGGCAACACTCAAGCCTGAGTCGAGCCACAATTATAACATCAGTCTCAGCTACGACCTCTCGCTCGGCCGTCAGGACATCCATGCCGAGGCCACGGGCATTCTGCGCGACACCCGCAATTTCATTCGTCGCACGATAGAAAGCGTGAGCGGCACCTATTATGGGGCCTACGAGAACCACGGACGCGTGCGCACTATGGGCTATACGCTCACGCTGCGCTACAGTCCGGCACAATGGCTCACCCTCGGCGGCACTTACAACGACATCTCTGCCAAGGACCGCGAGCGCAGTCTGTCGGCCACGAGCGGTCAGAGCAGTCTGCACTATAATGTCAGGATGCCCAACATGCCCTACCGTTACGGCACGGCCGACGTGACGGTGAGATGGGTGGGGCTGGGCGCTGCCGCCAACACGCTGACGCTGACCTACAACCTGAACTATCAGCACGAGTTCCCCCTGTACTGGGAGAACATTGGCAGCGCCGATTCCAAGAAGTGGGTGCCCACGCAGACGGCCCACGACGTGGCGCTGGCCTATAATATTGGGGCACGCTACAACTTCTCGCTTGAATGCAACAACATCACCAACGAAGACCTCTACGACAACTTCTCCATACAGAAGCCCGGAAGGGCAATCTATGCCAAGGTAAGGGTCTTCGTGGGCAAATAAAGAAAACCATATTCATAACACTTATAACACTTCATTCGCAATGAAACGACCAAAAGCATTTTCTCTTTACGCCGTGATGCTCACGGCCTTGACAGTCTCGATGACGGCATGCAGCAGTGACGAAGATCTCACTGGCAATACCGACGATACCTCAACACCCGATATCAAGACGGCCGACGAAGGCTCGATCATCGTGGCAGCCACGGTAGACGGGGTGAACTATCTCGTGACAACCAACAGCCTCGACGAAGGCGTGATCAGCGTCAAGGGTCAGGGCAAGGAGACCGAGACCGGCACCTACTGGATTTTCAAGGATGACAAATACCTCTTCCGTCTGGTATACAACCAAGGCAGCAACGGCACGGGCGCGTCGTACCAGCTGAACGCGGCAAACAGCATCATCGACGGTCTGACCTACAACTTCAACCGTGTGACTACCTACGGTTCATGGGGCGACAATGTCATCACGGTGTCGGCAGGCAACACCACCGTGACAGACAACGCGGGCAACATTGCCCAAGGACTGCTCGCCAACTATCTCAGCGCCACCAACGGCACGGTAAGGACACAGACCTATCTCGCCGAGAACTTCCTCGGCAACGGCGAGTATGTGAGCTTTTCGGGATTTGTGGAGGCCAATGGCAAGCTCTATACCTCGGTGGTGCCGATGGGCATGAGCGTTTACGGCGTGAACAACTATCCTGAGATGGTCACCTCGACCGACCTCATCGCACAGGCCGACGGCGGACTGCGCAGTGCGGCATACGTCAAGGGCAGCATTCCCTCTACACAGTATCCCGACTCGGCATTCGTGGCCATTTATTCGGGTTCTGACTTCAGCGAGCGACCCATCATTGCCCGCACGGGCAAGATAGGCTATGCCTCCGGCCGATTCAAGTCGCAGTATTACCAAACCATCTGGGCCAACGACAATGGCGACCTGTATGTGTTCTCTCCCGGCTACGGCCGTTACAGCGTCTACGACACCGAGGCACCCGACTTGAAAAAGGTGAAGGGCCAGCTGCCATCGGGCGTGGTGCGCATCAAGAAGGGCGAGACCCAGTTTGACCCCACTTATTATGTCAACCTCGAAGCCATCGGCCCCAAGCTCCCCATGTATCGCTGCTGGCATGCCACGGGCAACTATTTCCTGCTGCAGCTCTACACCCAAGGCATCTCACGACTGGCAACGGGTGCCACCCGCCTCGCCATCTTCGATGCCACCACCGGCCGGCTCAACGTGGTGACCGGACTGCCCGAAGAGAGCACCATCAGCAGTTTCGGCACATCGCCCTATACCCACAACGGATATATCTATATGCCTGTGACCACCACGGCCGAGGGTTCTTATCCCGCCTTCTACCGCATAGACCCCAAGACGGCTGTCGCCACGAAGGGCGCCACCGTAGAGGCCGAGTCGGTAACCACCGCGGGCTGGCTCAACAAGCAATAAGAGCCTGCGGGTAATCCTCGTTGGGGCATAGAGCCTCAAACACAAAAAGGGATGCAGTTCAACAGTTGAATTGCATCCCTTTTTGCGTCATCATAAATCCCCTGTCAACCATTCAAGGAGACCTTGTGAAGATACATCTACATAGTTTGTCTTCCTGATACCATACCAAAAATCGTGCAACTATCCCAAGAGAGATTGGCTATTGGCTTATGCACGCGTATGAGGAATTTCAATGGCGAGGAAGCCCGCGTTATGCCGGCGGGTTTCCGTTGACAGCCTGAGGAGTCCACGCCTTAAAAAAGCGCAGCACCTTTTCCTTGTCATATCCCTTGCCTTCCTCAAGGAAGCTGGAGTCTTGAATGTGTAGCACCTTGCCGTTGGTGTCGAGGAGCACGAACACCGGGAAACCAAAGCGCTGAGGGTTGCCCAGACGCTGCATCAGGGATGCCACGGCCTTCACCTGCTGCTCACCACCCGACTTGCGTGGGTTGTAGTTGACGTGGAGGTAGATGAAGTTGTCGGCCACCACCTTGGCCATGTCGCTGTCGGTGCTGATGAAGTCGGCAAAGCGCAGGCACCAAGGACACCAGTTGCCGCCCACCTGGCACATCACATATTTCTTGCCCTGCAAGGCTTGGGCTTCGACAAGGGCCTTGTCTATTTGCTGCATCGGGTCGATGGTCTCATCGTAAACCTTCTTCAGCGCGGTCTGTGCACTGGCCATCAGCGTGCCTAGCACTAACATCATTACAAATAATACTCTCTTCATCGTGTTCAAAATTTTACGTTCAACTTAAATGGTCTGACATAAGAAAGGACTATTCGTCCTATCTATGTCACTGACGAGACATTCCCTCTCCGGTTACTGCCCCGGTGCAAAGATAAATAATATATTCCACATTTCACATGTATGATGAGTAATGACTTTAGCCGAAACCAAGGATGGTTTACGAGAAATCATCTACATCGGCTATATGGGAACAGCGGAAAAAAGAGTGGGAATATAGTTTCCGAACTCCAAAAGAGTACTGTATAGGACAGGGTTGGCTTTCCCTCCGGGTTGAAACAGGCTGCCCGCCTTTCTAGCGTGAATGAAAACCTGATGGGGAACCGTGTCTGGTCAGCAACCGCCATCCAGGCGGCCATACGATAGATTACCTGACTGCGGAGCATCGTGATGCCAGGCTGGGATTACCGTTGGGCTATCATCATTCGAGTCGATACAGGGTCTGTTTCGAGTCAATACAGGGTCTGCTTCGAGTCGATACAGGGTCTGTTTCGAGTCGATACAGAATGTGTTTCGAGGTAACCATTCAATTTCGGCCGT
>DBQL01000209.1:0-314 GCA_002305235.1 Prevotella sp. UBA1395
TAGACCAGCGGCAAGCTGCCCTGACAGGTAATGCCATAGACCGCCCACGCGAGGATGAGGCAGAAGGTCATCACCAGCATGCCCACCAACCAGTAAGGAATGAGCTTGGCCGTGATAAACTGCCACTTCTTCACGGGTGTTACGTTGATCTGCTCTATCGTTCCGCTCTCCTTCTCGCCCACAATGTTCAGCGCGGGAAGGTATCCCGTGAGCAGCATGATGAGTATTCCCATGAGTGCGGGAATCATGAACACCTTGTAACTCAGGTTGTTGTTATAGAGATTCACCACCGACACCCTCATCCTTGGCGCGGC
>DBQL01000209.1:344-2546 GCA_002305235.1 Prevotella sp. UBA1395
AGGTCGCGCTCATACCCGGGGGGCACCTCGAGGATGATGTCTGCCTCGCCGCTCTCGATGCTTTTCAGTCCGTTACGGTACGATTCCGCCGTTCCGCGAAACACGAAATAATTGCTCGCCTCGATGCGCTGCATAAGCCGTTGGCTCGTGGTGCTGTGGTCATTGTCGACCACCAGCACCCCGATGTTCCTCACCTCCATGCTCATCACCCACGGCATCACGCACACGATGACGATGGGAAAGATGAAGATGAGCTTGGGAACGAACGGGTTACGCAGCATCTGGATAAACTCTTTCTGTATGAGATATTTCAGTATCATTCCAATCGGGTCTTGAATTTAACGAGTGAGACGGTGAGGATCACGACGGTCATGGCACAGAGAATGGCCGTTTCCTTGAGCACGTGGATATGGTCCACACCCATGATCATCAGTTTGCGCATGGCCGAGATATACCATCGTGCCGGCACCACGCACGTCAGCCATTGCAGGATATCGGGCATGCTCTCCACCGGGAATATCAGTCCGGAGAGCATGATGACGGGTATGAGCATCACCATTGCCGAGACGAGGAGTGCCACCAGCTGCGTCTTGGCGATGTTGCTCACCAGCAGTCCCAACGACAGCGAGAGGAGAATATAGATGAGTGACACCATGACGATCCAAAACAGCGAGCCGGCTATCGGCACGTCGAGCACATGGTAGCTCATGGTGAGGGTGGTCACGAGGATGACAACCGACAGCAACAGGTAGGGCACGGCCTTGGCGATGATGATCACTATCGGCCTCACGGGCGATACGAGCAGCACCTCCATCGTGCCCTTCTCTTTCTCGCGGGCAATGCTCACCGAGGTCATCATCGCGCAGATGAGCATGAGCAGCATGCCCATGATGCCCGGCACGAAGTTGTAGGCCGACAGCAGGCGGGGGTTGAAGAGCATCTTGGTGCTCACCGCCGATGCCGACGCGGTGGCATATCCGCGGTTCGACATGGTGGCGACGGCATCGGCAATGATGCTCTGGGCATAGTTGGCATACTGCTGTCCCATGTTCGGGTCGGCGGCATCGGTGAGCATCTGCACCCCGGCACCCTTGTATCGGTTGGCCGAGAAGTCGGGCGAGAACGCCACGGCCATATCGGCCTGCTGGTCGTGTATCATGCGCTCGGCCTCACGGCCCGATGCCGCCGTGCCCACCACGGTGAAATAGGGCGAGGCGTCTATGGCGTCGACGATGCGGCGCGTGGCCTCGTCTATCGACGAGGTGACCACCAGCGTGCGCACGTCGCGCACGTCATTGCGTATGGCGAAGCCAAAGAGCAGCATCATCACCACCGGCATGCCGAAGAGGATGAGCATGGTGCGCCGGTCGCGCACGATGTGCTTGGTCTCCTTGACGACAAACATGCCGAAGGTCTTAAGCCTCTGCGAGCGGGTCATGGTGTCGTATTGCGTACTGTCAGTCATTGCGTGTGGATTTGCGGGCCAGCTCGGTGAACACTCCGTCCATGTCGGGGTGGCCGTATTTTCGTTTGAGTTCGTCGGGGGTACCCATCGCACTGATCTTGCCGTCGACCATGATCGAGATGCGGTCGCAGTATTCGGCCTCGTCCATATAGTGCGTGGTGACAAAGACGGTGATACCCCGTTGGGCCGCCTTGCGGATGAGTTTCCAAAACCGGCGGCGCGTGGCGGCNNTTCCATCCCAAGGGTATCGACCTCACGATGGTGTCGCGTTGGGGCTCCATGCCCAGTTCGCGGAGCACCTCGTCGGTCTTGAGGCGGATGGCCTCACGGCTCATGCCGTATATGCCGCCGAAGAGGCGGAGGTTCTCGGCCACGGTGAGATCTTCGTAGAGCGAGAACCGCTGGCTCATATAGCCAATGCTTTTCTTGATCTCCTCGTGCTGCGTCGACACGTCAAGTCCCAGCACGCGACCCTTGCCGGCGGTGGGTTGGTTCAGTCCGGTGAGGATGTGCATGGCCGTGGTCTTGCCCGCACCGTTGGCACCGAGAAAGCCGAAGATCTCGCCGCGGCGCACCGTGAACGAGATGTCGTCTACGGCATGGAACGTGCCGAAGGCCTTGACCAGATGTTCCACCTCGATGACCGGTTGCTCGTCGTCGCGGTGCGGCGTGGCGGCGAGGGGGTCGGGATTGAACACCGACTTGAACCGGGAGAGTATCTCGCCGGCCGGCCCGAT
>DBQL01000209.1:2601-5136 GCA_002305235.1 Prevotella sp. UBA1395
AGCATGTCCCACAGCTCCTTGCGGCTCACGGGGTCTACACCCGTGGTGGGTTCGTCGAGCAGCAGCACACGGGGGCGGTGCACCAAGGCACAGCTCAGTGCCAGCTTCTGCTTCATGCCGCCCGAGAGAGCACCCGCCTTGCGGTCCTTGAACCGCTCGATCTGCGAGTAGATGGCCTTGATGTTGTCGTAGCCCTGCTCCACGGTGGTGCCGAAGAGGGTGGCAAAAAATCGCAGGTTCTCCTCCACGGTGAGGTCTTCGTAGAGCGAGAACTTGCCGGGCATATAGCCCGTGAGCTGCCGTATGTGGCGCATGCCGCCGCGGGTGTCGCGGCCTTCGACCGTCACCGTGCCCTCGTCGGGCAGCAGCAGCGTGGCGATGATACGGAAGAGCGAGGTCTTGCCCGACCCGTCGGGACCTATCAGCCCGAACACCTCACCCTGACGGATGTCTAACGAGACATCGTCGAGGGCATGCACAGGTCCGTATCGCTTGCTCACATGCGAGACGGTGATGGATGATGGGGTGGTCATGATGACAGATGATTTATTTGTCGAACACCACGTTGCCATACATGCCGATCTTGATCAGCCCGTCATTCGCCACCCGTATCTTCACGGCATAGACCAAATCGGCACGCTCGTCGTCGGTGAGGATGGTCTTGGGGGTGAACTCGCTCTTGGCCGAGATCCATGTAATCGTGCCCTCATAGCGCTTGCCGCGGCCGTCGCCATAGTCGGTGGAGACTCTTACGCGCTGCCCCACACGGAGGCCGGAAAGCTGTGCCGAGGTGACGTAGGCCCGCAGATACATCGTGCGGGTGTCGGCCATCTTGAACAGCGGCTTGCCGGCGGCAATCACCTCGCCCTGCTCGGCATATTTCTCGAGCACCTCGCCGCCCTGCGGAGCCTTGATGTGGCATTTGGCAATTTGGTCGGAGAGCCACGCGCGCTCGGTGTCGGTGGCACGCTGCTGCGAGGCAAGGGTGCCCACCTGCGTGTTGAGAGCCGACCGGCGGGCGGCCAACTGCTTCTGCAACACTGTCACCTGTGAGCGGGCATCGTCCAAGGCCTTGCCGGGCGCGGCACCGTCGGCCACCAGCTCTGAGTAGCGTCTCAGCTCCATGCGGGCCTTGGCCAACTGCTGCTCGATGTCGGCAACCTGTGTCTCCACGTCGGGGCGCTGGGCGCCATAGACCTGCCGGGTGGCACCCACCTGCGCCATCTTCAGGCTGAGGGGTACGGTGTCTACCAGTCCCACCTCTTGCCCGAGGGTCAGCCTCTGCCCCTCGGTCACGTCGAGACGCACCAACCGGCCGCTCTGCTCGGCCGACACGGTGGTCTCTGTCGACTCAAAAATTCCTGTCGCCATCGACACTTTGTCTTGCTTGCCACACGACACCAAGACCGTCAGGCCGAGGGCTGCACATACGCTTATCACTTTCATATCTCTTGTCTTCATTGTTTACTTGGGGTTTGCGGGCCTGATGCCCTGGGTGGAACGCCGCATGCGGGCGGCACGGACGATCACCGGTTGACCGTATATTTCATGTCGTAAAGCTCTTTGAGCCATTCTATCTCGTGCGTAGACCGGTTGATCTTCGCGCCATTCTCGGCATGGATCTCTTTCACGAGGTCGTTCACGTCGATAATGCCGTGGGCGAGTTTCGACTCCGCCGCTTTGCGTACGGCGGCCCTCAGGCGGATGATCTCGTCGTCCTCGGCTTGCAGCTTGCGGTATTTGGAGAGGTTCTCGGCCTGCCTGACGGTCTCCAACCGGTTGTTGAACAGGAACACGTCAAGCTCGTTGCCGGCCTGCCGGCGCATCACGTCGAGCTGCGCACGGTCGTTCTTGCGAGTGTAGAGCGCGCCGATGTTCCATGCCACCCGCACGCCGAGCATGCCGTTGAGCGTGGGGTTGGTGTGCATCATGTCGTGGAACATGTCGAAGCCGGGATAGCCGTAATAGCCCTGCGCAAACGCCGAGAAGGTGGGGCGGAGGCGGGCATCCAACGCTTTCCGACGGGCATCGAGCAGCGCCATCTGCTTGTTGAAGAGGGTCACCTCGGGCCTATTGGTGGCATCCTGCCCCGCGGCATCGACAATGGCGGGTGTCGTGGTGCCGGCATCGGGCCGGATGACACGGGTCACCTCGCGCCCCACAAACAGGCTGAGCACCCGCAGCAGGGCGGCACGCCGGCTTTGCAGCTCCACGGCCGATTGCCGCGCGCCATAGCGCTCGGCCTGCAACGAGGCGAGGTCGCCCGTGGCTGCCGTGCCGCTCTTGACCATCGCGGCCACCTTTTGCTCGCTCGAGAGCAGCAAGGCCTGCAGGTCTTCGTTGAAACGCAACTGCTCGTCGACGAGCAACACGCCGAAATACAGTTCGTTCACCCGTTGGCGAACGCCATAGAGGGTGGTGCCCACACGGGCCCGCTCCACCTCATCCTCGCGGCGGGTCACCTCTTTCTGCCATCTCATGCGACCGCCGTCGTAGACCGTCTGGCTCACGTCGACACCTATTTTATACTGCTCT
>DBQL01000097.1:0-2316 GCA_002305235.1 Prevotella sp. UBA1395
GGCACGCGGAACGGAGAGCAGCTCACGTAGTCGAGGCCGGCCCGATGGCAGAACTTCACGGATGAAGGTTCACCACCATGCTCACCGCAAATACCACATTTAAGCGTGGGACGCACGGAACGGCCCTTTTGCACGGCCATCGTCACCAACTGTCCGACACCGTTCTGATCCAACACTTGGAACGGATCCACGTCGAGAATCTTCTTTTCGAGATATGAAGGCAGGAAGCTGGCAATATCGTCACGGCTGTAACCGAAGGTCATCTGTGTGAGGTCGTTGGTACCAAAACTGAAATATTCAGCCTTCGCGGCAATCTTGTCTGCCGTGAGTGCGGCACGTGGAATCTCAATCATCGTACCCACCTTGAACGGTATCTCCACGCCCTCCTCGGCAAAGAGCTTCTCGGCTGTCTCACGAATCACCTTTTCTTGCGCGTCAAGCTCGTTGACAATACCCACGAGCGGCACCATGATTTCGGGGCATGGGTTGAAGCCCTCCTTCTTCAATTGCACGGCGGCACCAAGGATGGCGCGGGTCTGCATGGCCGTGATTTCGGGGAACGTGTTTCCGAGTCGGCATCCGCGAAGTCCCAACATGGGGTTGTGCTCGCTCAGCGACTGCACGCGATTCTGTATCTTCTTCACGCTCACGCCCATCTCCTCGGCCATCTGCTCCTGTCCCTTGAGGTCATGGGGTACAAACTCATGCAAGGGCGGGTCGAGCAGACGGATATTCACCGGCATGCCATCCATGCACTTGAGAATGCCGTAGAAATCTTGCTTCTGATAGGGCAGCAATTTCTCCAAAGCCTTTTCACGACCTTCTACCGTATCGGCAAGAATCATCTCGCGCATGGCCTTNNCGGCACAACCCGATACCCACGGCTCCAAAGGCGCGAGCCACCTCAGCATCATGAGGCGTGTCGGCATTGGTGCGAACCACGAGATGGGTGTACTTCTTGCAGAGCGACATCAATTCGGCGAAATCGCCCGTTACCTCTGCAGGCCGTGTCTTCACTTCTCCAACGTACACCTCACCGGTAGAGCCGTTCAGCGAGATGAAGTCGCCTTCGCGCAGCACCGTGCCGTCGATCTCCACCGTACGCGTCTTATAGTCCACGTTGATGGCTCCCGCGCCGCTGACACAGCATTTTCCCATGCCTCGAGCCACTACCGCGGCGTGCGACGTCATACCGCCTCTCGCGGTGAGAATACCTTCGGCGGCACTCATGCCGGCGAGGTCTTCGGGCGAGGTCTCGATGCGTACCATCACCACGCGACGGCCGTCTTCCTTCCACGCCTCGGCATCATCGGCAAAGAATACGATCTGTCCGCAGGCGGCACCCGGCGATGCCGGCAGTCCGCGGGTGAGCACCCGGGCCTGTGCCTGAGCCTCCTTGTCAAACACGGGATGCAACAACTCATCGAGCTTGTTGGCATCACAGCGCATCAGAGCGGTCTTCTCGTCGATCTGTCCCTCGTGCAACAGGTCCATGGCAATCTTTATCATTGCCGTACCCGTGCGCTTGCCGTTACGCGTCTGAAGGAACCACAGCTTACCTTCCTGCACGGTAAACTCCATGTCCTGCATGTCGTGGTAGTGGTTTTCCAGTTTCTTCTGCAGGTCATCGAGCTGCGCATAGATCTCGGGCATGGTCTCTTCCATAGACGGGAACTTCGTTGCCCGCACCTCTTCCTCTATGCCTTGCTGCTTGGCCCACCTCAGGGAGCCTTCCTTGGTGATCTGTTGCGGCGTGCGGATACCGGCCACCACATCCTCGCCTTGCGCGTTGACGAGATACTCTCCATTGAATCGATTCTCGCCCGTCGCGGCATCGCGGCTGAAGCATACGCCCGTTGCCGAGGTGTTGCCCATATTGCCAAACACCATTGCCATGACGTTCACGGCCGTTCCCCACTCCTGCGGGATGCCCTCCATCTTGCGGTACAGGATGGCGCGGTCGTTCATCCAACTGTCGAACACGGCACATATCGCACCCCACAGCTGCTCCATCGGGTCATCGGGGAAATCCTTGCCGGTCTGGTTCTTGATAGCCTCCTTGAAGAGTGTCACGAGGCTTTTCAGCTCGTCGACGGTCATCTCATTGTCCAATCTGATGCCTCTCTGTGCCTTCACTTTTTGAATGATGGCCTCGAAGGGGTCGATATCTTCCTTGTTGACAGGCTTCATGCCCAGCACCACGTCGCCATACATCTGTACGAACCGACGGTAGCTGTCGTAGGCAAAACGCTCGTTGCCGGTCTTCTTGACCAGTCCTACCACCACCTCGTCGTTGAGACCGAGGTTCAAGATGGT
>DBQL01000097.1:2334-2767 GCA_002305235.1 Prevotella sp. UBA1395
TTCAGCCCCATGAGCTGCTCGGTATGCTTCACGCCGTTGATCACGCTATCACGAAGCAGTCCTACGACCTCTTCCTGTCCTTTCTCGAAGTACTCGTTACATACGTCGGTGGTAATGGTAAAGCCCGGAGGCACCGGAACCCCGATGAGATTCATCTCCGCAAGGTTAGCGCCTTTGCCACCCAACAAGTTTTTCATGTCGGCTTTTCCCTCGGCTTTTCCGTTGCCGAAGAGATAAACTCTTTTTTCGTTATTCATTCTGATTAGGATTTTTAATTTAACTTTATACCATTAATTATATTGCAAAGATAAGATAATCTAATTATATTCACAAAATTTTCATTGAAAATGTAATGCCAAGTTTGCAATTTTTCTTCTTTTAGAAATGTGTGTACGCCAACACTCTATATCCCTACCCTTCTGCCTTGGGTTTC
>DBQL01000016.1:0-3378 GCA_002305235.1 Prevotella sp. UBA1395
TCAGCGAGAGAGCCCTGTGCCTCCACGCTGTACCGGATGCCGGCGCCCAAGTCGGACGGCTCGCGATCCTCACCATATTGCCACGCATATTGGGCCGATGCCGGCGAACAGCCCAGCAACAAACATATCACAACCGACAATTGCTTCATTCGAGATACCGTAAGTGTTATCTTGCAAAGATACTACTTTTTAGGGATTTTCCCCCTCCGATGTAGGGAAAAACCCTTCTCCACAGCCTTTTTTATGTATATCTTTGCCATGTGAAAACAAGAAAACGTTTCACTGACACATACGTTGAACATTAAAAGCATGAAGATATGAAAAAGTTAGTATTAGCACTTGTGGCATTGTTCACCATGACAATCCAAGCATCGGCAATGAGTTATGAGCAAGCCCGTGAACAAGCCCTGTTCCTTACGGACAAGATGGCTTACGAGCTGAATCTGACTGACGAGCAGTACGAGGCTGCCTACGAGATCAATCTCGATTATCTCATGGGGGTAAACTCTTACGACGACCTGTATGGCGCCTATTGGGCCCAGCGCAACCTCGACCTGAGCTATATCCTCTTAGACTGGCAGTATCGCTCATATCTGAATGCCTCCTACTTCTATCGCCCGCTGTATTGGGACGCCGGCTATTGGCATTTCGGCATCTACGCCCGCTATCCTCACCGCGACTACTACTTCTTCGGTCGCCCCTCGTTCTACGTGAGCTATCGTGGCGGTCACAGTTGGAGCATGAACGGCGGCCGCAGCTGGTATCACGGGCGCAACTATGCCACCTATCGCACCGGCGAATCGCGCATCGGAATGCGTGACGGATTCAATCGCGGCGACTACGGACGTGGCGTAACCTATTCCTCGCAGACCAACCGCAGCTTTGGCAACGGCACCCGCTTCGACCGGCAGCAGGGTAGCACCCGTTCCTTCGGAAGCTCGGCAACCCAAAGCCGCACACGCACATTCGGCAACGAGAACACGCAAAGTCGCACACGCACCTTCGGCAACAGCGGCTCGCAACCGTCCACCCGCAGCTTTGGCAACAGCGGCTCGCAGGGCAGCACCCGTAGCTTTGGCAACGAGGCACGGCAGAGCAGCACCCGCACCACGGTGACAAGACCGTCGACCGGCCGCTCGTTCGGAAACTCATCCTCGTCAAGCTCGCCCAGCAGAACGTTCACGCCCAACAGCGGAAGCACCCGTAGCTTTGGCGGCTCCTCATCCTCACAGACCCGTTCCATGAGTGCCCCGACACGCTCGGGCAGCAGTTTCGGAAGCTCGAGTCCGGCTCCGTCGCGCAACTTCGGAGGTGGCAGCAGCAACTCAAGGACAAGCAGTGGCGGCGGACATTTCGGTCGCGGACGATAAAACTATCATTCTGACATACATACATCTATACAAAACAAAAGCGATAATCAAGGTTATACATTTTGACAAAAGGCAACAAGGTAAAAAGCATTGCGTAAGGATATCTAATTAGAGAGTTAATCGCGACGGCCGCGGGGAGCAATCCTCGCGGCCGTTTTGCGTTTCATGCTCACAGCGTGAGCACCCTTACCTCGGCATTGGTCATGCGCGCTATCTCCTGCACGGGCTTGCCGTGATACACACTCTGTATCACCTTATTGATGATGCCATGCCCCACGGCAAGCACCGTCCGGTCGGGATAACGCTCGCTCACCCATGCAAGAAAGCGGCGCGCACGGTCTCGCATGGCATCCATCGACTCGATGTCGGCAGGCCACACCTCGTCCTTGAGATCGGGGATAAACCTCCCGGTGAACCCGCCCCAGTCGCGCTCGCGCAGCAACGCGGTCGTCACCACGGGCTTGCCATGCGGCCGGGCGATGATCTCACAGGTCTCCACCGACCGGTACAGGTCGCTCGAGACAAAGGCATCTATACGCTCCTCACGCAACCTCTCGCCCAACTCGCGGGCCTGCGCCCTGCCCGTGTCGTTGAGCCGGCCCTGTGTCTGACCCTGCATGATCTGCGCACGGTTGTCGACCGTCTCGCCATGACGCACCAAATATAATGTTGTCATATTGATTGAATATTTGAGAATGATGACGTAAAATTACGAATTTATTGTGACAGCGGCCTTGCTTTTTCCGAAAAGTTCAACTAACTTTGCAACACAGCATCACAGAAAGATAATCAACAACATACGCTATGATGAAAGTTTTTCAAAGCAGCATCTTCCGTGCGCTATGCGCCATCATCGTGGGAGCACTGCTCATCAAGTATCGTGAAGAGACGGTGACATGGCTTACCATCGCCATCGGCGTGCTTTTCCTCATCTCGGGGCTGATCAGTTGCATGGCCTATTTCTCGGCCAAGCGTGCCGACGACAGCGTGCAGGTGTTCGATGCCAACGGTACGCCCCTCACCCCCGTGCGGCCCGCGTTTCCCATTGTGGGCATCGGCAGCGTCGTGCTCGGCGCACTGCTGGCCCTCGCGCCCAACATGTTTATCAACGGACTGATGTATATCTTGGCCGCCATTCTCATCCTCGGTGCCCTGAACCAGTTTTTCAACCTTGCCTCTGCCACCAAATACGCGTCTATCGGACTGCTTTGGTGGATCTTTCCCACCGTCATTCTCCTTGTGGGTCTCATTGCCGTCATCAAGCCCGCGCTCATCGCTTCGGCCCCGCTCTTTGTCATCGGATGGTGCATGATGGTCTATGGCGCGGTCGATCTCGTGAATGCCATCAAGGTGTACCGGTGCCGAAAGGCCTACGAGAAGATGCACTCGCCTGCGCCGCAGCATGACCAAGCTATCCCCCTCGACAGCCCGGAGGCCTCCGGAGAAGTGTCCGGCCGAAACGACATCTGACCCTTAGAGCACCCCCGCGGCCCTCGCCCACAATACACCGGTGGGCTTCCGTCACCTGTAACGGAAGCCCACCGACTGTTTTTTTACCCGTCCCGATGTGGCATCATACGCGCCAACATCACGCCGGCCACCGCCTTTCTCACCTTGGTTACGTTATCTTTTCTGCTCATGCAGCGGCAGTGTGACCACGATCGTGACTGAACCGCCATGATAGCGGCCAAATATAACAATGTTGTTCAACCGGGTAAACCGGCTTTTCAAAAAAGCTTCGAGTGGTCAATCCCAAGCGTCGAACCGTAACCCAAGGCGTTGAACCACAACAATCACAAGATTACCACGCCGTGGTAATGACATTACCAAAACGTGGTAACGGCATTACCACGGCGTGGTAATCTTGCGAAAACATATCTTTGCCGATGCCTCGAATGCCGGGCGATGGCCCGAGGGCAACGACACGGGTCGCCAAGAAGCGTTTGCCCGGCACCGCACGCTATTCCACCGGCACCAGTCCCTCGATGTATTTGCAGAGGATGCCGAT
>DBQL01000016.1:3395-4956 GCA_002305235.1 Prevotella sp. UBA1395
TCGTGCATGGGTTTGAGCACCTTGAGATAGCGGTCTACGACCATCGAGACGGTGCGTCCGCGGTCGATGGTATCGCGCTGGATATTGCGGATGAGACGCTCGTCGGGGTCGGCATCCACGAAAATCTTCAGGTCCATCATATCGCGGAGCTTCTTGTTGCTCAGGGTCATGATGCCCTCGATGATGATCACCGGCTTAGGCTCGACGTGTACCGTCTCTTGCAGTCGGTTGGAGAGCAGGTAACTGTAAGTGGGTTGCTCGATGGCATTGCCGTGCCGCAGCTCGTTCACCTGCTTGATGAGCAGCTTCCAGTCGAACGCGTCGGGGTGATCGAAATTGATTGCCTTGCGCTCTTCGTCGGTCAGTTCGGTGGTGTCGTTATAATATGAGTCCAATGGCACCACGGCCACATGATGGGGCGGCAGGGCCTGCACGATTTTCTTGACCACGGTGGTCTTGCCCGACCCGGTGCCTCCGGCTATGCCGATGATGGTAACTTTGTCTTCCATAATGATAAAGGGTTGATGGGTATGTTAATGGTTGTATGTCGATTGCTGGAGGATGGTGCGGCGGCCATACGGCTGCCGGCGCCTGCTCAGAGCAGTCCGATGTCTCGAAACATCTGCCCGTAATACTCGGCCTTTTGTTCCACAGGCATGGGATAGGCACGCGAGGAGCTCGGCTCACGATAGAGACTGATGGTGCGACCTTCGAAAGTAAACTCCACATGGTCGCCCATCTTCATCGCCGAGGCATCGATGCCATAGTGACGGGTGAAGATCGAGGTGGCCAACTGCCCCGCGGCGATGACCGCCCGGCACCGGGGCATGGCCCTGAGCATGCCGTCGAGGTCTGCCTCCTCCACCACTTCAAGGTCTTTGTCTGATGCCGTCCCTTTGGTGCGCCTCACCCGCCGGCATGTGTCAAAGATGCCTACGCCGCGCTCTTGCATGAACGCCTTGATGGCTTCCAACCGGTAAGTCTTGTGCACGGCATCGACAAAGTGGAGCTTGTCGTTGAAAAAGCAGATGCCGAAGATGCGCCACATGTCATTGGTGAAATTGGGATAATACCATTCCATGCACCACCTTTTGGGTGCGGGAGGGAACGTTCCCAACATGAGCAGGCGGGCATGGGGCGGAAGAAAGGGGGTGAAAGGGTGTGAGAGACAGGAAGGCTCTTCCGATCCCTCCCCGGAAGAAAGGGAAGCGATATGCTTATAGGATGATCTTGCCACGGTGATGGATGTTGTTTTCTTTCATAAACGAGATATTTCTCGCTTTATGACAGTGATGGGATGTTTTTTTGAAGAAAGTACATTGACAGTGCGTATGCTCCGGATTGACAGCCCCGGTCACGGTTCGTCTCCTGCGATAGTGTTTGTCGCCGGGTCGGCTCTGTCGCCACACCATATTATATATAGCACCCGAGAGGCCGGAAGAAACGTATGCCTTTGCCGTTCAAACGGCAACGATGCCGGCCTGACAAGGCTGCGCCGCTGTTTGGAGAAATCTATGATGATGTCGCGGAAAGGCTGCGCGACAGTGATGAAAAAATACGG
>DBQL01000185.1:0-4612 GCA_002305235.1 Prevotella sp. UBA1395
GTGGCCTACCTCATCACCCGACAGGCCATCGAGCGCAAGGAGAGCCGGGGACTGCACTACACCATAGACTATCCCAAGCACGCATACGACCAAGGATAAAACAAAACAACATATCACTATGATCAAACAAGAATGGATTGACAAGGGCTTTGTCGACGAGCCGATTCCCGAAGGCACAGACCTAAAGGCCGAAATTCGCAAGATGTGCCAAGAGAAGAATGCCATCATCATGGCCCATTATTACACCGAGAGCGAGGTGCAGGATATTGCCGACTTTGTGGGCGACAGTTTGGCGCTGGCCCAAAAGGCTGCTGCCACCGACGCAGACATCATCGTGATGTGTGGGGTTCACTTCATGGGCGAGACCAACAAGATTCTCTGTCCGGAGAAAACGGTGCTCGTGCCCGACCTCAACGCGTCGTGCTCGCTGGCCGAGAGCTGTCCGGCCGACGAGTTCAAGAAGTTTGTAGAAGACCATCCCGGGCACACGGTGATCAGCTATGTCAACACCACGGCGGCGACAAAAGCCGTGACCGACGTGGTGGTGACGAGCAGCAACGCCCGCCAGATCGTGGAATCGTTTCCGCAAGACACGCCCATCATCTTCGGCCCGGACGAGAATCTCGGAGGATATATCAACAGTCTCACGGGGCGTAACATGCTGCTGTGGCATGGCGCATGCCATGTGCACGAGAAGTTTTCGGTAGAAAAAATCCTGAAACTCAAGGCCGAGCATCCCGGCGCGAAGATCTTGGCACACCCCGAATGCAAGGGTCCGGTGGTGAAACTGGCCGACAAGGTGGGCAGCACGGCGGCATTGCTGAAGTACAGCATCGCCGACGAGGCACAGGAATTCATCGTCGCCACCGAGAGCGGCATATTGCACGAGATGCAGAAATCGGCACCGCACAAGACATTTATACCCGCCCCTCCCGATGACAGCACATGCGCGTGCAACGAGTGCAACTTCATGAAACTCATCACGATGAGGAAACTCTACAACTGTCTGAAACACGAATGGCCGACGGTAGAGATCAGTGCCGAGGTGGCAGAAAAGGCCGTGAGACCCATCAACCGCATGCTGGAGATTTCCAAACGGCTCGGACTCTGACGACACCGACGATTAGAAAGACAACGCAACACATCACCATCATCATACAGCAATCATTATCAACCATGCTCTCAGTAGAAGAATTGAACGACAAACTCATAGACCTCGCCTTCAGTGAAGACATTGGCGATGGCGACCATACCACGCTCTGCTGCATCCCTGCCGACGCAATGGGCGAGAGTAAACTCCTTATCAAGCAGGAAGGAATATTTGCCGGCGCGGAAATCGCGAAGGAAGTGTTTCGCCGCTTCGACCCGCAACTGCAAGTGGAAGTGTATATTCAGGATGGCGCACATGTGAAACCGGGCGACATCGTGATGAGTGTCAAAGGGCGCGAACAAAGCCTTTTGCAAACCGAACGCCTCATGCTGAACATCTTGCAACGCATGAGCGGCATCGCGACAATGACACATAAGTATCAGCAGGCATTGATAGACGCCGGCACGAAGACCCGTGTGCTGGACACCCGGAAGACCACCCCGGGCATGCGAATGCTGGAAAAAGAGGCGGTGAAGATTGGCGGCGGCATGAATCACCGCATCGGACTGTTTGACATGATTCTCCTGAAAGACAATCATATCGACTTCTGCGGAGGCATTCACAATGCCATCTCACGTGCCAAGGCATACTGCAAGGAACATGGCAAAGACCTCAAGATAGAATGTGAGGTGCGCAATTTCAAGGAATTGGAAGAGGCCCTTGCCGAAGGTTGCGACCGCATCATGTTTGACAACTTCACTCCCGAAGACACGCGCAAGGCTGTGGAGATGGTCGACGGTCGCTGCGAAACGGAGTCGAGTGGCGGCATTACCTTCGAGACCATGATCCCCTACGCCCAAGCCGGCGTGGATTTCATCTCCTTTGGCGCACTCACACACAGCGTAAAAGGCTTGGACATGAGTTTCAAGGCGGCCGGAAGCGATAAGCTCATCATCAAATAAACACAGGGCCGCCAAGCCCGGTCACGACAAAGCCGTGACACCCTATCGTTCTGAAAATGCCCATGACCGGGCGTGAAGACGACGGGGTGCCACGGCTTTGACGTGGTGCAGGCTTACTGTTGAATCAGGAATTTTCCGGTAGGTGTGACGCCGGCGGCGCTCACCTTGACTCGCGACTCGCGACTGTTGTTATAGACCGAGGCGTGAAACTCGCCGTTGGCATCCAGCGTGGCGTTGGGGTTCCAATACAATGTACGACGATAATCGGTCGGTGCCGAGGGCCTCACCTTGCTGTAATCGGGACTGTATTGCTGCTCGGGATAGGCTATGCCGGGCAACACATAGCGACGGTCGCGGTAGGTATAACGCTTGCCGTTATCGGGAATCAGCTCGTAGACCAGTGTCACATCCTCGACATTCTCCTGCTCGGTGTGCGGATCGGCATAGTTGCGAGGCTCGTAATCCGTATAGAATCGGAAGTTTTTCACACGCTTCAGCTGTAGGTCGTTGAGCACAGAACTTGCCGCACGGTTCTTGATGCTCTCGATGGTGGAGCTGAAATTCTGATAGAACGTGTATTGGTCTAACTTGGCAAGGATGTTGTAATCACGCTTGCGGTTCATGTTGCCATACACCGTCACGCAGGCCACAGGCGGAAATGTGCCCATGTTGACCACACCCCACGACAGCCCTCGGTCGGTTGCCTCGTTGTAAAGATCATACGCATCGATGACGTATGCGGGTTTGGTGTAGTCCACCGAACGCCTACCCCGTCGCTTGGCATCCACTTTTACGGTATTGAGCGTTTGCGCATCACGGAGCTTTCCCTGCGCCGTCTCGTCTTGAACATCCTCTGTGGGCATCAGCAAGTCGGGCAGATGGGTTTGGTAATAGTTGTACGGGTGGGAGAAAACCGGATAGAACAGGTCGCGCTTCACGTAAAAATCGGGGTAAGTCTGTTCGTTCATCCTGTCCTTGTCTGTACGCGAAGCCAATGATTTCTTGACAGAATCTTTCTCGGCGTAGGCTGTTATGAACAACACTGCCTTATCATAATATGGTGGAATCTGGAAGGAGAACAGCCCTCCGTCGTGCGTCTTCTGTACCAAACCGGCCGTTTGTCCGTCTTTGGCGATCTCGGCCTCGACGAGCACTTCGGTCTTGAGGGCACCGTGATTGACACCGAGGTTGGTCTCATAGACTTCTGTATCGAGGTTGCCGNNTGTTTCCAACGGTCACGGCCTGCTCGGCACGCTCAAGCCCTTCGTCGGCTACACTCTTCTTATCGTTCAGTTTGGCAATGTCGTTGATGGTGAGCAGGTCGACGCCCAACTGCTTGTTCACCGAGCCTTCGATGGTCATTGTCTTCTCGGGTTGATAGCGTATGGCAGCGGCACGAGGCTTTCCCCAGCCCACGGTAGACTTGTTTGAAGTGAAATCGGAATATTTGCGCCATCCCTGCACCATCATCAATAGGTCGAGAGCCTGCCGGCGTGTGTCATCGTCACGCTCGAAATAGTAGGCCGGCGAGGCAATGAATCCTTTGAGATCGCTTGACAAAAGCATGTCAGTAAGGATGTTGCCGTCATCNNTTGACCGACACCCGGATAGGCTCATAGGGCCGGTAATCCGTCTTGTCTGTGGTGACCAGCAAAGGCTCGCCCACGTCGTGATGATTGACAAAGAAGAGCCGGTCAGACAATACGTTGCCCTCCGAGTCATAGAGTTGAAACTCGTTTACGCCCGTGGGCAACAGGCGAGTGTCTATGGTTATAGTGCCATTGCCTGTGTATCGCTTGAACTCACAGAGCCTGCCACGACACAGAATGGCATATCCGGCAGGAGTCACCCCGCTGCTTTCCACGATGAAATTAACCTCCGTATTGTCGGCCGATGGCATCGCACCGGTCACCACCGCACCGGTTTTCATGGCCTGTGGCAGTTTGAATTTGTAGTCGTCATTGTTCCATCGGAACACCATCTCACCCCCATCGGTACCGGCAGAGGGGGTATAGTCGAACACTCCGCGCCCCATGTAGAGCGTGTGCACGTCTTTGACACCATCCAGTTTGCCCGAAATGTCCACGGCCTTACCGTCTTGGTCGACAACCTCAAAGGCCACTCGGCTCTTCAATCCTTGTACCAACGCACCACCCTCGGGATAGAACACACACTTGATTTCTTTCTTGGGCGTCCACGGCATTTCCATCTTGGGACGCTCATACATATATTTCCCGCTGTAGTCGCCGGCGTTTTTAGGCTTGCTGTATACCGGCAACACCCTGCTGTAAAGTCCTTCCCAGTCACGATAATAATCCCGTGCCATCTTGTTGTTGTAAAAACGGTGGCGGTCATCGATGGTATAGTCGCGATGAGTAACATTGAAATTGAGCATCCAACGGGTATAGGCGCGAATCTCATAATATCCGCTGTACAGGCTATCCTGTAACACAAACTGTCCGAAAGCCATGTTTTTCTCACTCACAACCACCTGCTGGCGCTCGACAACAAGGCCGTCGGGCGAGAGCAACTCTACGTAAAGCAGTCGGCTCATGTCCGT
>DBQL01000185.1:4619-7867 GCA_002305235.1 Prevotella sp. UBA1395
ATGAAATAGCAATTGTTGTCGGTATGGACATATACTTTTTCTTGGATTTGACGGTTTTCACTTAGTCGTTGCTCCAAAGTATCGAGAGCATCGGCATGTAATGACGTGATATGAAGCAACAAAACGATAACCCACAAGCCACGACAGCAGTGTCGTGAACAACTTGCGATAAGCCGGGTTAGCATCGGCATGACGGTAGAATGGTATGTAGAATACATAAGTAAATGATAGATTACACTATTGGTTAAGACGAAAAAAACATACAAAAGTTTAACAAATACTTAAACTTTTGTATGTTTTCTTACTACGACAAATCAACTACCGTAATGCCGGCACCGCCGAATTGCACGTGTTCATCGGCGAAATGCCTCACGTTTGGCTCTGCCGAGAGATACTGACGAATGAGCTGTCGCAAGATGCCATTGCCCTTTCCGTGAAGGATTCTCACTCGGGAAATGCCCATTAGGATAGCGTCATCGATGAAATATTGTACCGCGAGCAAGGCCTCATCGCCCCGCATCCCCCTGACATCAAGATCTTGTTTGAAACCCTTGCGGTGATCGTCTATCGTACTTTGGGTCACATTCGACACGCTGACGCTTTGCAGATTGGCCTTGAGAATATCCATTTTCGACTGTGTCGGGGCCGTGGGATCATCGGAATTTCCATTTTTCCCTTGCACGACTATCTCCAATCGGGCCAACGGAATCTTTGATTTCACGCCACCGAAAACCACTACTGCTGTCTTACCCTCGATGGAATCGACTTTGCCTTTGGATTCCAATCCCTTGATTCTCACCTCGTCTCCCACGCTGATCTCACGTGGCTTTGCCAACGTTCCGGGCCGTTTGGCTGCTGCACGCAGTGCCTCAGCCGCCTTCTCGGCATCACTTTTCTTGTTCTTTCGGCGCTCCTCTCGTCGTTGCTTACGGGCTTGAATCTCTTCCACTTTCTTACGAAAATCCTCATCACTGAGCACCCCACTGCCTTTTTTCTTACCCTTATCCCACTCGTCTTCCTGCACACTCTGCCTGAATTCATTCAATTCTGCGCGGACGCGGCGGGTCTCTTCCTTCTCGGCCTGGCTCTCCCTAATCTCACGAATGGCATTTTCTATCCTGCGATTGCTTTCCTTGAGCAACTCGTCTGCGGCATTTTTCGCCTTGGAAAGAATATCTTTTCGTCGTGAATCCACCTCAGTGATTTCAGTCTCATACTGCTCTATCTTGCGCTGAAGCTCTTTCTCCTGCTGGTGTATCGATTGTCGCTTTTGTTCCCAATAACGCTTGTCACGCACGATGTCTTGCAAATATTTGTCACTCTGTATGTAATCGGACCCGACGAGATCTGAGGCTTCTGTAATCACCTCCTCGGGCAAACCGATCTTGCGTGCGATCTCAATGGCAAACGAACTACCCGGTCTTCCGA
Source organism: Prevotella sp. UBA1395 (assembly GCA_002305235.1). Taxonomy (GTDB): domain Bacteria; phylum Bacteroidota; class Bacteroidia; order Bacteroidales; family Bacteroidaceae; genus Prevotella. Next base: position 6,048 of record DBQL01000185.1, read on the forward strand.
TGGCCAATTGGAACAAAGGGCGCATCTCATGACGGTCGTAGAGCATTGCTCCATTGGCCACTCCGGGGTGCTTATCGGCAAAATGCTTGAGATTTTGATAGTGTGTGGTCACCACAGCCCATGCACCTTTCTTGCAAAACTGGCCAAGAACACTCTCCGCTATGGCCCCACCGATCTGAGGTTCGGTACCCGTTCCAAACTCGTCGATGAGGATAAGCGTGCGCCCCGAAGCCTGTCTCATCATGATTTTCATGTTGAGAAGATGCGAAGAATAAGTACTCAGATCGTTCTCCAAGCTCTGTTCGTCACCGATATCAATCATCAAGTCCTCAAAAATTCCACATTTACTGCGGTCGCCAACCGGAATGCTCAAACCCATCTGAAGCATGTATTGCAGCATGCCCACGGTCTTGAGGCACACCGATTTTCCTCCGGCATTGGGTCCGGAGATGATGAGAATATGCTTCTCTTGGGTGAGCATGATGTCCAATGGTACAATCTTCTGCCCGTCTTTGAGATGTGCCTCAAGCAGCGGATGACGTGCACGGATGAGATCTATGTGTGGAGTTTTGGTGACAGTAGGTTCAAATCCGTTCATTATTGTGGCGAGTTGGGCCTTAGCTTGGATAAAATCGACCATCGCGAGAAACTCGAAAGAGTCGAGCATCTCTCTCACATGAGGCCGGATTCGCGCAGCCATCTTGGTGAGAATCTTCACGATTTCATGACGCTCCTCACTCTCCAACTCCCTGATTTTATTATTGGCCTCCACCACTTCGGTAGGTTCTATATATACCGTTCTGCCCGTAGCACTCTCATCATGCACTATTCCGGAAATACGACGCTTGAGTGCCGGTGCCACGGGAATGACCAAACGCCCATCCCGCAAGGTAGGAGTCACATCCTTGTCCACTAAGCCTTCACTCTGCGCCGAATGCAGGATACCATTTAAAATACGTGATACAGACCCCTCTGTTCGGGCCAGTTCGCGGCGGATATTCAACAGTTCGGGAGAAGCATTGTCACGGATATGTCCTGTCTTGTCAATGATCTGGTCGATCTGCTGAATCAGAATGGGAAATGTCGCGACGCCATCTGCCAAGTCGTGCAATGCCGGATAGTACCACCGTTTCATCTCCAACGCCTCAACTTGCCCTGTCGACGCATTGAAGAAAACATCCTTTCCGTCGGACACTCCATCGTAATCACCCGACGACTGTCCTTGCGCGATGTCGTCACCACGATACAAGAACCTCACCAAATCCTCAATTGTTCGCAGCGATCGCTTGAGATCAAACAGTTCTCCCTCTTCCAGCCAAGTGCCTTCAAGTCGCACTCGTCTCACACTGTCACGCGCGTCGAAGAAATAAGACAACGGGAAATCGGTCTCGGTATCGGCTATTCGTCTCATCTCACGGATCTCTTGCATCCACCTGTTCACCTGATCGGCATCAGAAGAAAACTCCAGTGCGTCGACCAAGCTCTTTCCAAGGGTAGAGAGACATTGTGTTTTCAACTGTGTTCTGATCTCATCGAAGCCTATTTTCCGCTCAAAATTATTTGGGTATATCATATCCGCATTATCTGTTCTGTATGCTCTCCCCAACCGGTCGCCCTTCGAGGGCACGGTCATAGAGCCTTTGCAAAATTACTCGAAATACTTGTAAAAAACGTAATGTGGTGTTGAAAATATCTGTTTTCCATCCTCCCGACAGTTCGTTTCTCATCTTACAACCCTATAAGACGCAAAAAAGGCCTATATAAAAAGGCCTATTGCGAAGAGAAAAAACTTGGGAAGTAGTCGATAGGGGAATCGAACC
>DBQL01000025.1:0-4178 GCA_002305235.1 Prevotella sp. UBA1395
GCCTGCCCGATACTCTTGATACCCAGCTCCGAAAGATGCTGGAACGTCACCTTGCGGCAGTAGCTGTCGAGGTTCACGCCGCTATAAGCCAGTGCGTATTGGTGTGTCGGCAGCGTGTGGTTGGTGCCGCTGGCATAGTCTCCCGCACTCTCGCACGCCCAGTGGCCCATGAACACACTACCGGCGTTGATGACCTTTTGGGCCAGCGATTCGTAGTTGTCCGAGGCGAGAATGAGGTGTTCGGGCGCGTAGATGTTGCTCAAGGCCATCGCCTCTTCGGCATCGCGCACCAGCACGAGCTTCGAGTTGTCTAATGCCTGTGCCGCAATCTCCTTGCGCGGCAATCGGGCCAGCTGCGCCTCCACTTCGGCCTGTACGCTGTTGAGCATCTTCTCCGAGGTAGAGATGAGCAGCACCTGCGAGTCTGCGCCATGCTCGGCTTGCGACAGCAAGTCGGCCGCCACAAACCCGGCATTGCCGGTCTCGTCGGTCACCACGCACACCTCGCTCGGGCCGGCCGGCATGTCTATGGCCACGTCGTGCAGGCTCACCTGCTGCTTGGCGGCCATGACATATTGGTTGCCGGGACCGAAAATCTTGTACACCTTGGGCACCGACTGCGTGCCGTAGGCCATCGCGCCGATGGCCTGAACGCCTCCGACCTTGAATATCTTGCTTACCCCTGCTATCCTCGCGGCAGCCAGAATGGCCGGGTTCACCCTTCCCTCGCGGTCGGGAGGGGTACAGAGTACAATCTCCTCACACCCCGCGATCTTCGCCGGCGTGGCCAGCATCAGCACGGTAGAAAACAGGGGTGCCGTGCCGCCGGGGATGTAAAGCCCCACCTTTTGGATAGCCATGCTCTTCTGCCAGCATACCACTCCGGCCGCCGTCTCTATCTTCTTCGACTCAAACTGCTGGGCGAGATGAAACGCGTGAATGTTGTGATGGGCCAGCCTGATGGCTGCCTTCAGGTCGTCGGAGACCAGTGTCATGGCCTCGTCGATCTCCTGCTCGGTCACGGCCAACTGCTCCAAACGGGCATGGTCAAACTGTTCCTCGAAACGTTTCACCGCCTCGTCGCCATGAGCTTTCACTTCACTGAGAACGTGGCTCACGGTGGCATTGAGCTTGGAGACGTCGAGATGGGGCCGCTCCACGATAGCGTCCCACTCGCTTTTTTGCGGGTATCGGATGATGTTCATGTGTCAGGGTGGATAATAGGGTTAGAGAATCATCTTTTCTATCGGTGTCACGAGGATGCCCTGCGCGCCGAGATCCTTGAGCTTGCCGATGATTTCCCAGAAACGCTTCTCGTCGAGCACCGTGTGGATGGCGCACCACTCCGGGTCTGACAGGGGGATGATGGTGGGGCTTTTCATGCCGGGCAGCACCTCGGTAATCTCTTCCAGCTTGTTCTTGGGGGCGTTGAGCATCACGTATTTCTTGCCCTGCGCCGAGCGCACCGACTCAAACCTGAAGAGCATCTCGTTCAAAATGGCATGCTTCTCTTCGTCCATCTGCCAGTTGCCGATGAGCAATGCCTCGCTCTGCATGACCACTTCGACTTCCTTCAGGTTGTTGTGCACGAGCGTGGAGCCAGAGCTTACAATGTCGAAGATGGCATCTGCCAGTCCGATACCCGGGCTGATCTCCACCGATCCGGTAATGACGTGGATGTCGGCCTTGATGTTATTCTTGTTCAGGAACCGCTGTAAGATGCCGGGGTACGACGTGGCAATCTTGCGACCCTCAAACCATGAGAGTCCCGAATAGGTCACAGCCTTGGGGATGGCCAATGAGAGGCGGCACTTGGAAAATCCAAGCCGCGAGATGATCTGCGCGTCTTCTTGTCGTTCCTCAAACTCGTTTTCGCCTACCACGCCAATGTCTGCCACACCGCTGGCCACGCTTTGAGGTATGTCGTCATCGCGAAGGAAGAGCACCTCGATAGGGAAGTTGGGACTCTGTACCAGCAGAGAACGCTTGCTGGGAACCACGTTGATGTCTGCTTCTGCAAGCAGATTCATGGTGTCGTCGAACAGACGACCCTTGGACTGAACAGCTATTCTTAACATATTTGCGAATTGAAGTTTTCTTTTTACCTTTTAATAATCTTAAAAATCAATGCAAATGTACTCAATTTTAAGTTAGTATGCAATAAAAGTTGTACTTTTGTGGGCAAATCAATTGAATATGCGCAATTTATTCTTCATGTTGTCATTTTTCGCGCTTTGCTCGGCGATGGTCTCGTGTCGCGAGGAGCAACGGCAGGAGGTGACACCGTGGGGCTCGGTGGTTGGCGACGACACGGTATCGTCGTCACAGGTTTTCGGCTTGGGCGATATTATCGGCAACGGTGAGCTGATCGTGCTCACCCTGTCGGGACCGGAGACCTATTACGACTATCGGGGACGCGGCATGGGCTTGCAATACTTGCTCTGCGAGAAGTTTGCCCAGCGCATTGGCGTGTCCATGCGTGTGGAGGTGTGTAAAGACACGGCCGAGATGGTGAGCCGGCTCAGGCGTGGCGATGCCGACGTGATAGCCTATCAGCTGCCCAAGAGCATCAAGGGTGTGCGCTTTGCCGGTGTCGAGATGGACTCCGCCAAGACGGCGTGGGCCGTGCAGCAGGACAGCAAGGAGCTGGCCGACAGTCTCGACCGCTGGTTCAAGCCGGCGATGATTGCCGAGGTGAGACAACTCGAAAGTTTCTATCTCTCTACCCGAAGCGTGCGCCGCCGCGTATTCTCGCCCATGCTCAACCGGGCGGGTGGTGTGATCTCTCATTACGACAGGTATTTTCAGCAGTATGCGCCCTTGGCACGATGGGACTGGCGCCTCATGGCCGCCCAATGCTATCAGGAGTCTACCTTCGACCCGCAGGCGAAATCGTGGGCCGGCGCCTGCGGCCTGATGCAGATCATGCCGTCTACCGCCACGCATCTCGGACTGCTCCATTCGCAGCTCTTCGACCCCGAGAACAACATTGCCGCCGCGGCCAAATACATCCGTGAGCTGGACGGACTGTTTCGTGACGTGCCCGACCATGAGCGCGTAAACTTTGTGCTGGCCAGTTATAACGGTGGTCATTTCCATATTCGCGACGCGATGGCATTGGCCCGTAAGCATGGCCGCAACGACAAGCGCTGGGGCGATGTGCAGGAGTTTGTGCTCAAGCTCAGCTCTCCGGCCTACTACAACGATGCCGTGGTGCGCTATGGGTACATGCGCGGTTCGGAGACGGTCGACTATGTATCGAGAATCAACGACCGTTGGCGACAGTACCGGGGCGTGGCCGGCGGTGGGCGGATGGGTGCCCCGTATGCTCCCGAACGGTCGAGGCGGTCGGGCCGCTGGCAAATCTGAATGGCGTGACAACGGCGAGAAGGCCGATGTCGGAGACGGTTTCCCGCATCGCATAATTTCCATGAAACATACTTACAAAAGTCGTTTTGTGCTTCAATTATTTCGCACCGAGGGCATGTCGGGGCGGAAATATCGCCGTGTGGCGGGTTTTCTGCAATGCGTTATCAGACAGGAAGTTGTGACTACGTATGGTGTTTTGTGGTTCCCGGGTTTTCCTTCGGCCCTGCGATTGCTATTCAATGGCAGGGCGATCATGCCCTTTTCGTGGCGCGATGGGTATGTTTTCGCGCTGCGATTGCTATCTTTTCGTGGCTCGAAAACGGTCTTAACGCGGCGAGATGCCCGCCGAAGGGCGGTAAAACCATCCATTTTTCGTGTCGCAATCGCTTGGATGTGACTTCGGCATGACTCCTCATTTTCTATTTCATCAGGTTTTCACGACCGATTCATGGTGAAGTTTTCCTGACAAAACCCTGTGGGTAGATCTCGGGCGCGACAGCGTCTCGCGCCATCATGGGGAACTCCCGCCGACGGCAAGCGGAGAGCCTTCGCGCAAAACATGTCATGAACATAAATACTCACCGGTTTCGATAACTTTAACAGAACGATGCTTGCCGTTTTGTTGAAAATGATTAATTTTGCATAAAATGAGCAAACCGTTAGCAGAACGAATGCGTCCGACGACGCTGGACGACTACATAGGCCAAGAGCATGTGGTGGGCAAGGATGCCGTGTTGCGCCGGATGATAGAGTCCGGCCACATCTCCTCGTTTATCCTGTGGGGACCTCCCGGGGTGGGCAAGACCACG
>DBQL01000025.1:4231-4665 GCA_002305235.1 Prevotella sp. UBA1395
TTCATCGACGAGATACACCGCTTCTCCAAATCGCAGCAAGACTCGCTGCTCGGCGCGGTGGAGAAGGGTGTGGTGACGCTCATCGGGGCCACCACCGAGAATCCCTCGTTCGAGGTCATCAGGCCGTTGCTGTCGAGGTGTCAGCTCTATGTGCTGAAATCGCTGGAGCAAGACGACCTGATGAAGATTCTGCAACGGGCACTCACCGAAGATGCCGAACTGAAAGAACGCGATATCCGACCGGAGGAGACGGGGGCCATCATGCGATACAGCGGGGGCGACGCCCGCAAGCTGCTGAATATCCTCGACCTTGTGGTCAACTCGGTGAACGAGGAGAAAATCGTGATTACCGACCGGCTGGTCGAGGATTTGCTTCAACAGAATCCGCTGGCATACGATAAGGACGGAGAAATGCATTATGACATCATTTCGGC
>DBQL01000025.1:4685-10126 GCA_002305235.1 Prevotella sp. UBA1395
GAAGACCCGCAGTTCATTGCCCGCCGGTTAGTGATCAGTGCCGCCGAAGACATCGGACTGGCCAACCCCAACGCGCTGCTGCTGGCCAACGCGGCTTTCGAGGCGGTGATGAAGATAGGATGGCCCGAGGGGCGCATACCGCTGGCCGAGGCCGCCGTCTATCTCGCCACCAGTCCCAAGAGCAACTCGGCCTATTGCGGTATCGATACCGCCTTGGAGGAGGTGAGGCAGAGCGGCAACGCCCCTGTGCCGCTGCATCTTCGCAACGCCCCGACGAAGCTCATGAAGAGCTTGGGCTATCACGACGGATATAAATATGCGCACGATTATCCCGACGGATTCGTGAACCAGCAGTATCTCCCCGACCAACTCACCGACAAACGGTTTTGGCATGCCTGCCACAATCCGGCCGAGGAGAAGCTCTATCAGCGCATGATACAGTGCTGGGGCGACAGGTACAAAGACTGAACATGGCATGGCTGCGGCCGTGGGCCATAGGCAANNAAAAAAAAGAGAAAATGAAGATTGTAGTACTCGACGGCTATGCCGCCAATCCGGGTGACCTGTCTTGGGATTCCATCGAAACCCTTGGAACGCTGACGGTCTATCCGCGCACGCCGGCCGACAAGGTGGTGGAGCGTGCCAAAGACGCTGACGCGATTTTACTGAACAAGGTTATCCTGACGAAAGATGTTATAGACCAATTACCCCAACTGAAATATATCGGTGTGCTGGCCACCGGATACAACGTGGTCGATGTGGCATACGCCCGTGAGCGCGGCATCGTGGTGACCAATATCCCGGCTTACAGCACCGAGAGCGTGGTGCAGATGACCTTTGCCCATATCCTGAACATCACCAATCAGGTGGGGCACTATGCCGAGGAGGTGAGACAACGCAAATGGAGCCGCAACCCCGACTTCTGCTTTTGGGACACCCCGCTCACCGAACTGTCGGGCAAAACTCTGGGCATCGTGGGCCTTGGCAACATCGGCATGCACGTGGCCACGATAGGCCGGCAGTTTGGCATGGACGTGTTCGCGCTCACCACCAAGGAGTCGGCCATGCTTCCCGAGGGCATTCAGAAGACCACGCTGGAGGGACTCCTGAGCATCTCTGACATCCTGTCGCTGCACTGCCCGCTCACCAAGGACACCGAACGCATGGTCAATGCCGAGCGACTGAAACTCATGAAGCCCGGCTCTATACTCATCAACACGGGGCGCGGACAACTCATCGACGAGGAAGCGGTGGCCGAAGCCTTGGCCGAGGGTAGGTTGCTCGGCTACGGAGCAGACGTGATGACGCTCGAGCCGCCATCGGAAGACAACCCGCTGTTGCAGCAGCCTCACGCCTATTTCACGCCGCATATCGCATGGGCTTCCAAGGAGGCGCGCTCGCGACTCATCGCCATCGCCACCGAGAACGTGAGGGCGTTTGCCGAAGGAAATCCCCAAAACATTGTGTGATGCTGTACCCGGACCCCCAATTGGTGCGTACCGTTCAGGAGATATTGGAAATCCTCGGTACGCTGGCTTTTGCCATCTCGGGCATCCGCCACGCCGCCGCCAAGCACTATGACTGGTTTGGCGGTTTTGTGTGTGGTATTGCCGTGGCCATCGGCGGTGGTACGCTCAGGGATGTGATGCTGGGCGCAACACCTTTCTGGATGACCTCGCCGCTGTATATCGTCTGCACCATGCTGGCACAACTCATCGTGATTGTCTTCGCACGGTCGCTCAAGCGGTTGGACAACGCATGGCTGGCCTTCGATACCTTGGGACTGGCGCTGTTCACCATCGCGGGCATACAGAAGACTCTGGCATATAATCATCCGTTCTGGGTGGCCATCATCATGGGATGTATCACGGGGGCGGCGGGGGGCGTGATTCGCGACGTGCTGCTCAACAGGACGCCGGTCATCTTCCAAAAGGAGATTTACGCGATGGCGAGCATTGCCGGCGGACTGGTCTATTGGCTGATGATGGTGCTGCATGTCAACGTGGGAATCACCGTCGCGACGACATTCCTCGTGGTGGTATCCATCCGTTTTCTTGCACTGAAGTATCACATCTCCTTGCCCGTTTTGAAAAGCGAAGAATAATAAAATGATGTACTATTTTGTACAACTCACTTTTTTTTAGTAATTTTGCCTTGTTTTTTCAATAGAATGTAAACTCAATCAATCATGAAGATTTCATATAAATGGCTGAAGGAATACGTTGACTTCGAACTCACTCCGCAAGAAACGGCTGAGGTATTGACATCTACCGGACTCGAAGTGGGGGCTTTGGAAGAGATTCAAGCCATAAAAGGAGGTCTGAAAGGCCTTTATGTGGGACAGGTGCTGACGTGTGAGTCGCATCCCAACAGTGACCATCTCCACGTCACGACAGTGGATCTGGGCAAGGGCGAGCCGCAACAAATCGTCTGTGGTGCGCCTAACGTGGCTGCCGGACAAAAGGTCATCGTGGCCGATTTGGGCTGTGTGCTCTATGACGGCGACAATGAGTTTGTCATCAAGAAATCGCGGCTGCGCGGCGTGGACAGCATGGGCATGATCTGCGCCGAGGATGAGATTGGCGTGGGCACAGACCACAATGGTATCATCGTCTTGCCTGATGATGCTATTGTAGGTACTCCGGCGGCCGAGTATTACAAGCTGGAGAGCGACTGGGTGATTGAGATTGACATCACGGCCAACCGTGCCGACGCGCTGAGTCACTATGGTGTGGCAAGAGATTTGTATGCGGCCTTGGTGCAGAAGGGGTGCAAGACATCGCTGCACAGACCCGACTGCGACGCATTTGCGGTAGACAACGAGGATCTGACCATCGATGTTCAGATAGAAAATACCACCGCGTGCAAGCGTTATGCCTGTTTGAGCGTCACGGATTGCGAGGTGAAGGAGAGTCCCAAATGGCTGCAAGACAAGCTCACTACCGTTGGACTGCGACCCATTAATAATATTGTGGACATCACCAATTATATCATGCTTGCCTATGGCCAGCCCATGCACTGCTTTGATGCGGATATGGTCAAGGGGCGGAAGATCGTGGTCAGGACACAGCCCGAAGGCACCAAATTCGTGACGTTGGACGGTGAGGAGCATACCTTGGGTGAGCACGACCTGAGCATTTGCAATGCCGAGGAACCCATGTGCATAGCCGGAATATTCGGCGGTAAAGGCTCGGGAACTTACGAGACCACCAAGAATGTGGTGCTTGAGAGTGCGTATTTCCATCCCACATGGATTCGCAAGAGTGCACGTCGACATGGACTGAGCACCGATGCAAGTTTCCGTTTTGAGCGCGGAATCGACCCCAACGGTCAGGTTTACGCCTTGAAACAGGCGGCCATACTGTGCAAGGAGCTTGCGGGCGGTAAGGTTTCGATGCTGATCAAGGACGTGTATCCCACTCCGATGGATGATTTCAAGGTGAGCTTGAAATACGAATACTGCGACCGTCTCATTGGAAAACAACTTGGTGCCGATACCATCAAGAGTATCGTAAGCAGCTTGGAGATGAAGATAGAGGCCGAGGATGCCGAGGGACTTCAACTCTCTGTGCCGGCATATCGTGTGGACGTGCAGCGCCCTTGCGATGTGGTGGAAGACATTTTACGTATCTACGGGTACAATAATATAGAGATTCCTACCCAACTTAAATCCTCTCTTACCGTTGAGGAAGAGGCCGATAGGGAGCATCGTTTGGAGAATATCGTGAGTGAACAGCTTGTTGGTTGCGGGTTCAATGAAATATTGAACAACTCACTTTCCAAGGCTTCTTATTATGAGGCTGACGCATGGAACTCGCTGCCTTGGGCCACAACCGTGAAGGTGATGAATCCGCTTAGCGCCGATCTCGGGGTGATGAGGCAGAGCCTTCTCTTCGGAGGATTGGAGTCGTTGGCACGCAATATCAACAGGAAACGTACCAACCTGAAGTTCTTTGAGGCCGGAAATGTCTATACATACAACCCGGAAAAAGACAACCATGAGGAGTCGATCAAGGCGTATTCGCAAGAATACCACCTCGCGTTATGGCTTACCGGCAAGCGCGTGGAAGGCTCATGGGCACACGCCGACGAAGAAACCTCGTTCTATGAACTCAAGGCTTACGTGGAGAATATATTGCGTAGGGCCGGCGTTGCCGGTGGAACGGTGGTAACAGAAAAGACTGCCAATAACCTCTTCGCATACGGATTGACCTTGAAAAATCGAGGAGGCAAGGTGTTGGTAGAGTATGGTAAACTCGCCAAGAAGGTGCTTCATGTCATGGGTATCGACAACGACGTGTACTATGCAGAACTGAATTGGGCCGGCATCTTGAAGGCAATCAAGAAGAATAACATTGAGTTCAAGGAACTGAACAAGTATCCTGCCGTGAGCCGTGACCTTGCTTTGCTCGTCGATGAGAACGTGGAATTTGCGGAAATAGAGTCTATTGCCCGCCAGAGTGAGAAGAAACTCCTCAAGAAAGTGGAGCTGTTCGACGTTTATCAAGGAAATAACCTGCCCGCCGGCAAGAAGAGTTACGCCGTGAATTTCCTTCTTGAAGATGAGAGCCAGACACTTACCGACAAGCAAATTGACGCGATAATGCAGAAGCTCATCAAGAATCTTACCGGCAAATTGGGTGCTGAACTTCGCTGATGAGGGTGCCGGTTCTTACTGGCGCAGGTTTTTAACCGTGCCGAAAGAAGAACTGATCATCGCAGAATTTAATACAAACCATACAAAGATAAATTAATAACAACATTCCCATGGGAAGAGCATTTGAGTACCGCAAGGCTGCTAAATTGAAAAGATGGGGTCACATGGCCCGCGTTTTCACGAAATTAGGTAAACAAATTGCGATCGCGGTGAAGGCCGGTGGGCCTGAACCGGAGAACAATCCAACACTCCGTGCGCTGATTGCCACATGTAAACGAGAGAACATGCCGAAGGATAACATTGAGCGTGCCATCAAGAATGCTCAAGGCAAGGATACCAGCGACTACAAGGAAGTGACCTACGAGGGATATGGTCCTCATGGCATTGCCGTTTTCGTTGACACGCTGACAGACAACACCACGCGCACGGTGGGCGATGTTCGGTCGGTGTTTAACAAGTTCAATGGTAACTTGGGCAATCAGGGTTCGTTGAGTTTCCTCTTCGATCACAAGTGCGTGTTCACCTTCAAACAGAAGGAAGGGATCGAGATGGATGAACTGATTCTTGAGCTGATCGACTTCGGAGTGGATGACGAGTTTGACTATGACGAAGAGGAAAACGAAGTCACCATCTATGGTTCGCCTACCAGTTTCGGCGATATCCAAAAGTACTTGGAGGAGAATGGCTTCGAGATCACTAGCGCGGAGTTTACGCGTATCCCCAACGATCAGAAAGATGTCACTCCCGAGCAGCGTGAGACCATCGATAAAATGGTAGAGCGTCT
>DBQL01000168.1 GCA_002305235.1 Prevotella sp. UBA1395
ACAATATGCAGCCAACACCATCGCACAACGCCATCATGGCAACGACACCATAAGTGCTGAACAACGCCAGAACACAAAAGAAATTTTAGAGAGCAGAAATCTTGCAAGACTTTGTCTTTTTAGGTATATTTGCATCTTCGTGCCGGCCGCACACCCATTTCCTGATCGATGCGAGCCGAAAAACAACCTACCGAGCACACCGTTTGACAGATGAGGAGAGGCTGCGCGTGCGGGCACGAACCCGTTTCACGTGAAACAAAAATCTTCGCATCATCAATAAATAAAAGGGAATCGAACACATGACAAAGGAAGAAAACGAAAAGCGTCTCGCCTATCTGAAGAACATCGTGTTGAACCTGCCGGAGCTTCCCGGCAGCTACCAGTTTTACGACAGCGAGCACCAAATCATCTACGTGGGCAAAGCCAAGAAGCTCAAGAGCCGGGTGTCGACCTACTTCCATAAGGAGGTGGACCGCTTCAAGACAAAAGTTCTTGTGAGCAAGATACACGATATTTCCTACACGGTGGTGAAGACCGAAGAAGATGCCTTGCTGCTCGAAAACTCGCTCATCAAGAAGTACAACCCGCGCTATAACGTGCTGTTGAAAGATGGGAAGACCTACCCCAGCATCTGCGTGACCAACGAATACTTTCCCCGTATTTTCAAGACACGTACCATCAACAAGAAGTTTGGCACTTATTACGGTCCGTTCCCACATATCGGCGCGATGTATAACGTGCTCGATCTGATCAACAAGATCTACAAACCTCGGCGTTGCAGGCAGCCCATCACCGCCGAGGGTGTGGCCCTGAAGAAGTATCGCCCATGCTTGGAATACCACATCCACAATTGTGACGGCTGCTGCATCGCCAAGCAGAGCCACGAGGAATATATGGAAAACATCCGCCAAGCCAAGGAGATTCTCAAGGGCAACACCCGCGAACTGGGTGAAATGCTCTATCGTGAGATGATGGCCTTGGCCGCCGAAATGAGGTTTGAGGAGGCCGAGAGACTGAAGCAGCGCTATCTCCTGCTCGAAGATTTCGTGTCGAAGAGCGAGGTGGTGAGCCACACCATCAAAGATGTGGACGTGTTCACCATCACTGACGACGACCTGAGAAAGAACGCCTTTATCAACTATATCCACGTGAAAAACGGTACCATCAACCAAAGTTTCACCTACGAATACAAGCGCAAGTTGGACGAGACCGATGAGGATCTGCTCACGCAGGCCATCCCCGAGATACGCGAGCGTTTCGCGAGCACGGCCCGCGAGGTGATCGTGCCCTTCGAGATGGAGTGGAAACTCAAGGATGTGGAGTTTTTCATCCCACAGCGAGGCGACAAAAAACACCTGCTGGAGCTGTCGGAGATGAACGGCAAACAGTATAAATTCGACCGCCTGAAGCAAGCCGAGAAGCTCAATCCGGAGCAAAAACAAACCCGACTGATGAAAGAATTGCAGCTCAAACTGGGCATGGAGAAACTGCCCTACCACATCGAATGCTTTGACAACTCGAACATCTCGGGCACCGATGCCGTTGCCGGATGCGTAGTATACAAGGGCATGAAGCCCTCGCGCAAGGACTATCGTAAATACCATATCAAGACCGTCACGGGCCCCGACGACTATGCCTCGATGCAAGAGGTGGTGCGTCGCCGCTACACCCGCATGATGGAAGAGGGCGATGTCCTGCCCGACCTGATCATCACCGATGGCGGCAAAGGGCAGATGGATGTGGTGAGGGAGATTGTAGAGGGCGAACTGAAACTGCAAATTCCCATCGCCGGACTCGCCAAGGACGACCGTCACCGCACCAACGAACTCCTCTTCGGCTTCCCTCCGCAGGTCATCGGACTGAAGTCTGACTCGGAACTGTTCCATGTGCTCACGCAGATACAAGACGAGGTGCATCGCTATGCCATCACCTTCCACCGCGACCAGCGTTCCAAGCATGCCCTACACTCCGAGCTTGACGACATCAAAGGCATCGGAAAGAAGACGCAAGAATCTCTGCTAAAAGCCTTTAAATCAGTGAAAAACATCAAGGTAGCAAGCAGCGGCGATATTGCTACCATCGTGGGGCAGGTCAAGGGGCAAATCATCTATGACCATTTCCACCCTCAAGAGGCAGAATAAACCAAGCAACAGGGGTGCCGAAAGCATCGACACACAGACTTTTCAGCACCCCGTGACATGCCCCCCGAACTGTTGTCGAAATAAAAAAATATCGTTGAAAAAATCGGAAAAGCCTCCCGATTTTGGCCGTTCTATCCCATGACCGACTACTTCAAGACAAAAAATCGAGAAAAACATATCATTACACAATATACTGATAATCAGTATATTGCAAAACAACAAGTTCAAAAATATCGAAAAACATTGTTCAAAATGGTCGCGAATAGGCCTTAATCGCAACGCGAAAAGATAGCAATGGTGACGTGAAAAGATAGCAATGGCAAGCCGAAAGCTATCTTTTCGCACCACGAATGTCATCCGATCACAACACGGCAAGGTATAAACCGCGGCAAAATTAGGGTTTTAGCGATGTCTCAGAACATTTCGGCGAAAGAAAAGATGATGAAACAACCTGACAAAAACAGGCTGCCGAGGCATCAAGGATGAGGGGGCAAGCACTATCGGCCACCATCTGAAATCGACGTGCGAATGGCAGGTCAAACACAAAAACCGCCCCAATCGTTTGCCAAAAACATGTTTTTAGTTATCTTTGTAAAATAAAATACGTATATTTGTAGGATTAAACCCGGTTGGCCCGGTGGTGACCGCTCCCTCGCCCCAAGGCGCAAGCCCGCGTCGACGACGGCCAACCGTCAATAAAAAGACAACACATTCAATGAAAATCGTGATCCAAAGAGTGAGCCGTGCGTCGGTAACCATCGACGGCAATGTGAAGTCGGCCATCGGCCGCGGCTATCTCATCCTCTTGGGCATCGGCAGCAACGACACCGACGACGACATCCAATGGCTGGTCAAGAAGGTAGTGGGACTGCGCGTCTTCGACGACGCAAACGGCGTGATGAACCTGAGCATCGGCGATGTGGGTGGCGACATCATCGTGGTATCGCAGTTCACCCTCATGGCGAGCACCAAGAAGGGCAACCGCCCCAGCTGGATCAAGGCCGCGCCACACCATATCTCCATACCGCTCTACAATCGCTTCTGCGAGGCGTTGAGCGCGGCGACGGGCAAGAGTGTGGGCACGGGAGAATTCGGGGCTGACATGAAAGTAGAATTGCTCAACGACGGTCCGGTGACCATTTGCATGGATACGGAGCACAAAGAATAGAAAGCCTTTCCCCCTGCCCCTACCCTCAAGGTAATGTCAGGAAAATGTTCAAGCATCACACCTAAAATGATAGCGGGAAGAGGGAAAAGCGCGAAAAGAATCAGACTTTATATATGATGACCGCCAACACCTTACCGGCCGCCATCGTCCCGATATACACATGGGCAGTATGAAGAAAGCTGTCACGACCGAAGAGACATCGTTTGACCATCAAAACAATGCCACAATGACCATCAAAGAAGCACAGGAGACCGTAGACCAATGGATTAAGACCGTAGGTGTGAGATATTTCTCAGAACTCACCAACATGGCCGTGCTCACCGAGGAAGTGGGCGAACTGGCCCGCGTGATGGCCCGCCGCTATGGCGACCAGAGCTTCAAGGCGGGCGAGAAAGACAACCTCGGCGAAGAGATGGCCGACATCCTGTGGGTGCTCTGCTGCCTCGCCAACCAGACGGGAGTAGACCTTACCGAAGAGTTGAGAAAGAGCATCGACAAGAAAACCAATCGCGATGCCCGGCGACACCAAGACAACCCTAAACTCAAAGCATAAACATTAACTTCAAATCATAAAATTATGGCTTACACCAAAGACATTGAACCGAGCGGGAAACAGCAAGGGCTGAAGGCTCAGGTAGACGCGCAACGCAACGCCACAGGCAACGACACCGACAAATACCGGCAGATGCTGGCCAAATATCACTGCGATGTCGACGACAACGAGGTACGCGCCGCCGTGAGAAAGATTATCGCCGAGAAGGTGGTCGAAAACGACACCGTGGAGGTAAAGAAGTTTCTTCTCGGCAGCGTGGAGCTCACCTCGCTGCGCACCACCGACACCGACGAGTCGATACTGGCCATGACCGAGAAGGTGAACCGGTTTGACTCCGCCTACCCCGACCTGCCCCACGTGGCCACGATCTGCGTCTATCCCAACTTCGCCGCCATCGTGAACAACAGCCTCGAGGTAGACGGCGTGGAAATAGCGGTGGTATCAGGCAATTTCCCCACGTCTCAGACGTTCTTGGAGGTGAAGGTTGCCGAGACCGCACTGGCCATCAAAGACGGCGCCACAAACGTCGATATCGTGCTGCCCGTGGGTAAATTCCTCGAAGGAGACTATGAAGGTGTGTGTGACGAAATCGGCGAACTGAAACAGACCTGCGGTGCGGTGGATATGAAAGTGATTCTTGAGAACTGTCTGTTGGAGGGCTTCTCCAACGTGAAAAAAGCCTCGCTGCTGTCGATGTATGCGGGCGCAGACTATATCAAGACCTCTACCGGCAAGGATAAGTATGGCTCCACACCCGAAGATGTGTATGTGATGTGCCGGGCCATCAAGGAGTATTACGACGAGACAGGCATACAGGTGGGCCTGAAACCCGCCGGCGGAATCAACACCGTGATGGATGCCATCACGCTCTATACCATCGTCAAAGAGGTGCTGGGCGAGAAGTGGCTCACCAACAAGTGGTTCCGATTGGGTACCAGTCGTCTCACCAACCTGCTCATCAGCGAGATTACCGGCAAAGAAACAAAGTGGTATTAAACCCACTCTCGCACCCCCATCCCATCGGTCGAGTGTAATATTATCGAGAC
>DBQL01000039.1:0-1058 GCA_002305235.1 Prevotella sp. UBA1395
ATCTTCCGTTTCAAGCGTGAGGAGGCTCCCAAAGACTATTTCTTCATGGTGGCCTCGCTCAAGGGACTCACCGGTGGCCATTCCGGCGACGACATCGAGAAGAAGCGCGCCAACGCCATCAAGGTGCTCGTGCGATTCCTCTACATGCAGCAGGAGAAGATGGACCTGCGCTTGGCACAGTGGAACTCGGGCAAGATGCACAATGCCATCACCCGTGACGGCAGGATTGTTTTCGCCGTTCCGTTTGACAAGAAAGAGGAGGTCAAGGCCGATTGGAACGTGTTTGCCGCCGATGTGGAAGACGAGTATCACGTGACCGACACCAATATGGTATGGGGACTGGAGAGTACCGATGCCCAGCCGGTGATTCCCAAGGAGGTGAGCGAGAAACTCATCCGTGCCATCCAAGCCTTGGACAACGGCGTGTTTGCCATTTGTCAGGACAAGGAACTTAACGGCATGGTAGAGACATCGAGCAATATTGCAAGCGTGCAGTCAGAAGAAGACAAGGTGGTGTGTGTGACGAGTCAGCGCTCCAACGTCATGAGCAATCTGCGTAACATGGCCAACACCATCAAGGCCGCATGGCAGCTTGCCGGTGCCGAGGTGGTTCAGAACGACGGCTATCCCGCATGGAAGATGAATCCCAACTCGCAACTTCTGAAAATCACCGTTGCGGCATACGAGAAACTCTTTGGCAAAGAGCCTGTCGTTCGCGGTATCCATGCCGGTTTGGAGTGTGGCTTGTTCTCCGAGAAATATCCCCACCTCGACATGGTAAGCTTCGGTCCTACGCTCCGCTTTGTGCACACGCCCGAGGAGCGTCTGCACATTCCCACCGTACAGATGGTATGGGATCATCTGCTCGAGGTGTTGAAGAATATTCCCGAAAAAAAGTAAGTCGTGGGTTCGTTTAAGAATATCACGAGAATCATGGCAATGGCTTTGTCCGTTTGGCTCATTTCGGGCTGCGGACAAAGCCATAAAAATCGTGGCATCATCGAAGATTTCATGCAAACCCGGATGAACCTCGAGGACTATGACGTGTTGTCTTGGTC
>DBQL01000039.1:1078-3116 GCA_002305235.1 Prevotella sp. UBA1395
GACAGGCCAAGACACCATACGACAAACCTTTTATCTTGACGACAAGAACACCGGCGTGGTGGGATTCAAGACCAATTAAAAAAATACCCCAATCCACGGTATCACTACTCGGATTGGGGTCTTTTAACCTTTTAAAAAACTAACCTTAACCTATTGAAATGAATCTATATTGCAAATATAAAGATTTATCACATATATGATGTAAACATTTCAGTAATTTTCAGTTTTTTAGAGGCATCTATGGGGGTATATCAGGTTAAATTTGCATTTTTTATTTGATATTCGCCACATTTCGGGCGTTATTCCGTGATTTTTCCAAAGATAACCGACAGGAGCCGGCAAGCCATCGTGAGAAGCACCGACCGGTTCTTCATGGTTTTCCCGGCGCGATGTCAATAAAAAATCATCCTATTTTGATCCTGTTTTTTTCGATTTGCGAAAGCTATCTAATCGTCTTGCGATTACTATCCTTTCGCGTCGCGTTTACTATCTTTTCGCGTTGCGATGAGATAGCTTTCGCAAGACCGCGATAACGTCATGCGCAAATCATGGCGATCAGGCCCTTATCGCAACCTGTTTTCATGATATTCTCGCTGAATGTGGAGTGCGGCTTTCTTGAATGGATTTTGAGACCGAAAGCCGGATGTGTGATAATTTTATCACGATTTCACGGAAGAAGGAGTTGGGTTGGCATGTTTTTTGCAAAGCATCTGTCAGAATTAAACGTAATCATATATCAAACATGAAACAAGGTAATATCGGGGTTACGACAGAGAACATTTTCCCCGTCATCAAAAAGTTCCTCTATTCAGACCATGAGATTTTCTTGCGTGAGATGGTGTCAAACGCCGTTGATGCCACGCAGAAACTGAAAACCCTTGCACAGAAGGGCGAGTTTAAGGGCGACATGGGCGACCTGTCTGTACGCATCGCTTTAGACAAGGATGCCAAGACATTGACCATCAGTGACAACGGTATCGGAATGACAGCCGAGGAGATTGACAAGTATATCAATCAGATCGCGTTCTCGGGCGTNNACCGATTTCTTGGACAAATACAAGGATGAAGCCAATGCCATTATCGGACATTTCGGTTTGGGTTTCTATTCCAGTTTTATGGTTTCCGACCGTGTCGATATCATCACCAAAAGCTATCAGGACGGCGCACAGGCCGTGAAATGGAGCTGCGACGGCTCTCCATCATACACCATCGAGGAGGTCGACAAGACCGAGCGAGGGTCGGATATTGTGCTTCACATCTCTGACGACTGTCAGGAATTCTTGGAGAAAGAGCGCATAGAGTCGCTGCTCAACAAGTACTGTAAGTTCATGGCAGTGCCGGTGGTCTTCGGCAAGAAGCAAGAATGGAAAGACGGTAAGATGGTTGATACCGAAAACGACAACGTGGTGAACAACGTGGAACCTCTATGGACCAAGGCTCCGTCATCGCTCAAGGACGAAGACTACAAGGAGTTCTACCGTACGCTCTATCCCATGCAGGATGAGCCGCTGTTCTGGATTCATCTTAACGTGGACTTCCCGTTCCACTTGACCGGAATTTTGTATTTCCCTCATGTTCAAAATAATATCGAACTGCAACGCAATAAGATTCAGCTCTATTGCAATCAGGTGTTTGTGACCGATCAGGTTGAAGGCATAGTGCCCGACTTCCTTACCTTGCTTCATGGCGTGATCGATTCTCCCGACATTCCGTTGAACGTGAGTCGTAGCTACCTGCAGAGCGATGCCAATGTGAAGAAAATATCAACCTATATCACCAAGAAGGTGGCCGACCGTCTGCAGCAGATTTTCAAGGCCGACCGTTCAGACTATGACAAGAAGTGGGATGACCTCAAGCTCTTTATCCATTTCGGTATGCTCTCGCAAGAAGACTTCTACGATCGTGCCAAGGATTTCGCACTGTTCAAAGATGTTGACGGCAAACATTTCACCTACGAGGATTACAAGACACTGATCAAGGGAGAGCAGACCGACAAGGATGGCAACCTCGTCTATCTCTATGCCACTAACAAGGAAGA
>DBQL01000039.1:3240-4085 GCA_002305235.1 Prevotella sp. UBA1395
ACCATCGAGGCATTGGGCGAGACCGCGTCTCCGGTGATGATCACGCAGAACGAGTATATGCGTCGTATGAAGGAGATGAGTCATTTTCAGCCCGGCATGAGTTTCTACGGTCAGATGCCCGACAGCTATACGGTGGTGCTCAATGCCGACCATGCACTGGTCAAGAGTGTATTGACCGATGCCTCGAGCGCCACGGCCGATGCCTTGAAGCCTGTGGAGGCCGAGTTGAAAGGCTTGCAGGCTCGTCTCGCGGCATTGCGTCAGAGTCAGAGCAGCAAGAAGCCAGAGGAGATTACACAGGAAGAGAAAGACGACGTGACCGGCACGGAGAAGTCGGTAAGTGAGCAACAGGAAAAGAAGAAGCAGATTCTCTCGGGCTATGCGGCCGGCAATTCCATCGTGCGTCAGCTCATCGACTTGGCATTGCTGCAGAATGGCATGCTCAAGGGCGAAGCTTTGGACAAGTTCCTCAAGCGCAGTATCGAGCTGATCAAGTAATCAGTCAGACACTTGTCACGTCGAATGGGGTAGCGAGGATGAGCGCGTGAGCGTAACTCAGCACACGGGTATTCAAGGTTTCAAGCACTTGTCCTTGCAATTCCATTTCTTATCGACAAAGCCATCAATCATCTACTTTGACGGGCGGATGCGGTTTTCCGGAGTTGAAAGCCACATTCGCCCGTCAGCGTTTTGTCCTGTTGTGAGATGACAGAAGAGGCATTACAAAAACATCCCGATACCGCGACGGTATCGGGATGATGCAGATGGTTTCCGCCGCAATGGGTGACGACGGGGGGGATTGCGATTACTTGTTCAAACCGCAGGCAGGCCAAGGCTTCAGTTCT
>DBQL01000117.1:0-5762 GCA_002305235.1 Prevotella sp. UBA1395
CGCACCACAGGACAGGTCTATGCGTTGGGAGTAACGGGCATCAGTCAGCTCGACACGCTCTACGCCCAAAACTCCAAAGACATCGAGACCTATATCGCCGAGACCATGAGCGGACGTCTGTCCACGGCCAAGGGCTATGCCCTGACACCGGCACAACGCGTTTGCAAGGAGGTCATTGAGCGCTTGATGTGCAACTATCGCATCCGTTGGAGCGAGCTGGCAGATACCCTCGGCATCGCCCGGGAGACGATTTTCGAGTGCGTGCATTATGACAAGGACCGCCTTGAGGACATGGCTCACGACGGCATCATCACCCTCTCGGACGACGGCATCGCCATGACCAAGCCCGGACACCCGTTTGTACGCAACGTGGCAGCAGCCCTCGACCCACTGATGCAGCACACCGACAAGCAGTTTTCCAAACCGATTTAACCCCTCCAACAATATGACTCAACGAGACACCATCGTGATAGGCGCGGGCATTACCGGCCTGACCGCGGCTTTCCAACTGCGGCGGCGCGGCACCGACGTGGAAATATTGGAGTGCCGGAACCGCGTGGGCGGACAGATACATACCTTTCATATCGATGGCTTCACATTCGAGAGCGGACCCAATACGGGCGTGGTGAAATACCCCGAAGTGGCCGAATTGTTTGAGCAGTTGGATGGGAAATGTCAAATAGAAACGGCTCATACCTCTGCCAAACGACGCCTGATATGGAAGGGCGACCGCTTTCACGACCTGCCGTCATCACTCACCACGGCCATCACCACACCCCTGTTCACATGGAAAGACAAGTTGCGCATCCTCGGAGAGCCGTGGCGTCGGCGTGGCACCGACCCCGATGAGTCGGTGGGTGACTTAGCCGAACGCCGCTTGGGACGGTCGTTTGTCGACTACGCCGTAGACCCTTTTCTCTCCGGTGTCTATGCCGGCGACCCCTACCGGTTGCCCACCCGCTTGGCCTTGCCCAAGCTCTACCGGCTCGAACAAGACCACGGTTCGTTCGTTCGCGGCTCCATCGCCAAGGCGCGCCAACCCAAGACCGACCGCGACCGCAAGGCCACCAAGGCGGTATTCTCGGCGAAAGGCGGGTTTGGCAGGCTCACGGAAGCCTTGGCCGAGAGCATCGGCGCAGACCGAATCACCACTTCTGCCCGCCACATCAGCATCTTGCCCCACGACAAAGGCTGGATGGTGAGTTATGAAAAAGACGGCGAACGCCACGCCATCGAAGCCCGGCGGGTCATCACCACGTGCGGAGCCTACTCGCTTCCCCGTCTCCTTCCGTTTGTCGACAGCACACTCATGGCCGACCTGAACAACCTCTACTATGCGCCCGTGGTACAGATTGGCGTGGGCATCGATGACACACGGGGGCACGACCGGATGGCCTTCGGCGGACTGGTGCCCTCCGGAGAGCGGCGCGAGGTGCTCGGAATACTCTTTCCTTCGGCTTGTTTCGACGGCCGCGCGCCGCGACATGGCGCAGCCTTGGCCTATTTCATGGGTGGCGTGCGCCATCCCGAGATGGTCGACATGGGCAACGACGAGCTGACCGCCATTGTGCGACGCACGCTCGTCGACATGCTGAAATATCCCGCAGATCTTGCTCCACGCACCCTGCGCATATTCAGACACGAGCGCGCCATACCCCAATACGAGGTGTCTACCGACCGGCGTCTCGCCGCCATCGACCGTCTGCGCGAGCTGTATCCCACGCTTACCATCGCCGGAAACCTGCGCGATGGCATCGGCATAGCAGACCGCATCAAGCAGGGATTTGACGTGGCGGGAGACGAACGAGCATAAGCCGGGGGGAGGAGACTAATGGGGGTCGCGGAGGTGAAAGACGTTTGAGGAGGTGAAAGACGTGAAGAGGTCACCCCGCTCAATTCCCAACCACTTTCCCCAAACCAAGCATCGGTCTTCACTTCCATGATTCCCCATCATTTCTAAACTCGGCTTTCGCACCGCAAAAACCAAGCACAGGTCTTCACTTCCATAACTTCCCATCACTTCTTAACTCCTCAACCACCCATGTCTTTTCATAAACTCCACAAGTTTTCTGCCCTTGCCGGCCGTCGCAAAGCCGACCTTCTCACCTTCTTTTGCCTGTACATCGCGCAGGCACTGCCCATGACTTTCTTCGCCACGGCACTGCAGGTCACCATGCGGCAGGCCTCGTTCTCACTCTCGGCCATAGCCCTGACACAGCTCATCAAACTGCCGTGGATCGTGAAATTTATCTGGGCGCCACTGGTAGACCGCAGTTGCCACAGCCTGAAAGGATTCCGACGCTGCATCGTCGTGAGCGAAACGGTCTATGCCGCACTCATCCTTGTAATCGGCGCACTGGACCTTTTGTCCGACTTCACGGTCATCATCACACTCATCATCCTCTCTTTCGTCGCCTCGGCCACGCAAGACATCGCCACCGATGCCTTGGCCGTGCTCTCATTCAGACGTGAGGAAAAGAGCATGGTCAACAGCATACAGTCGTTGGGCAGCTTCACCGCCACACTCATCGGTAGCGGCATTCTGCTGGCCCTGCTGCAACACTATGGCTGGCACACGGTGCTGCCCTTCCTCGCATTGTTTGTCATTGTGGCCGTCACCCCACTGTTGCGCAACCGCCATCTCACCATCGAGGAGCGTCCGCACACACGCCGTGTGCGTCTCACCGACTCGTTCTCGTTTCTCGTTCAGCGGCAAAACCGACGACAAATCGGCTTCCTGCTGCTCTATTATGCGGGCATCATCAGCGTGCTCTCGATGGTAAGGCCGTGGATGGTCGACCTCGGTTACTCGATGAAAGACATCGGACTGCTCAGCGGTGTCGTCGGGTCGCTGGCGGCATGCGTGGCCACTCTGCTGAGCGGTCATCTCATCTATGCCCTCGGCCGTCATCGCACCCGCCGCCTGTTCGCCCTCTGCTCACTCCTCACCTGCTTGTTTTTCGCCATCCTCTCGGTGCTCACCCCACAGCTATGGCACATCGTCGCGGGCATCGTCATGCTGTGGGGCTGCTACGGACTGTCTACCGTGGTGGTCTATACCACATCGATGGACATGGTGAGACCGGGCTTGGAGGGCACCGATTTCACCACCCAGACCGTAGTGACCCATCTCAGTGGCATCGTGTTCTCGGTCGTGGCCGGGCATGTGGCACAGCTGTGGGGCTACACCGTATTCTTTGGTTTCGCCTCCGCCGTGGCCCTGCTGAGCTTGGTCTATGTGAGCATGGCGTTCAAGAAAGATTCCGTGTCTGTGTCAGGATAATTCTGAAAAAACAGCATTCTTTTTTTTATCAAACCACGATTTCACACGCCACTTTGCCGCATGAAAACCTGCGGAAAAGCGGCGTGTTTTCTTTTCTTTCGGCGATAAGATAGCCATCGTCTTGCGATGACTGTCTTTTCGCAAGCCCAAAGCTATCTTATCGCAAGACGATTACTACCCCGTCGCACGACCGTTTGGGTGCCATTTTGGGGTGAAAAGATACCCATCGCATGGCCTCCGAAACACCCTCGCTCGTAAACCGCTGATTTTCAGTAGGTACAAAAACGCCCATTTTCGGCGTATTTCCGACCAAATATTTCCGGTTTTGAAATACGCTCGTCCTGCGAGACCTTTTTTCAATATTTTTCATCGGAATTGATGAGAGGGTAAATCTCAAAAAAACATAATTAAAGATAAAATTGCACATTGTCACTTGCCAATCAGACCGTTATACGCTTTCTTTGTGAAAAATATCATTTAACGGTTTTCACATTCAGCCATCATGAAGCAACTCTGTGCCATTTTCACCGTAAACAAGCAAACGGCCTTGCGCTTTTTGACTCGGAAAATCAAAATGCTCTTCTTTCTGACAGCCTTTCCCGTCTTGACGACGACCGTACAAGGACAAGTGCCGGACAGCATTCCAAGTGAGGTGCTGAACCATCGGATGGATATGCAAACACCTTTGCCTTTACCTTCTTTCGAGATGGACACCACAACGGTGAATCTGCATTTTTTGAAATGGAACTCACAAAAAAGCAGTTTCGCCCAAGCTCAGCTACATGTCATGGGCATATTTCCCAACTATGCAGACCATTACACAGCTGAAATCAATGACGACGTCCATGCCGTCATTAAATTTTCACAACACGGGACAAGCCATGCCTCGTTGAGCATAAACGGCGATTTGTCATCGAGGTTCTACCTATGGCCGGGAGAGATGGCTGATATCTACATTGACTTGCAGCGAATGGCAGAAGCCGGTACGGACCACAAGAATGGCCAACATGAACCGGCAAGGACAGCATTCGGACAGACAGACACTTTGACAACGACACAACTAAAGAGGCAGATCATCAAGGCGAACCCCGACTTGGAACATCGTCCCTATCTGTGGTTTACCGGCAGATATTCTGATTTGAACACTGCCCTCCACCGTTATTTACCTTGGGACTCGGGATTGGGCTGAGATCTGCATCATGAAAGTGAGCTCTCCCTAAATCGACCCTTAGCCGACGATTATGCGGAAGGAATGATGAAATGGCGGGAACACTTAAAACATCAGATAACGTCTGACACAAGACTTCCTCTGTGTGCCAAGCAATTCTGCTCAAAATCCATAGACCTCAATGCTGAATTCTTTTTGTGGGCTAATGCACAATTGCAAGATTTTATAGCCGCGAGAAAAGACTCGGAATCTCCCGCGAAATATATTGCAGAGCGTCCTATGACCCAAAAGCAAATCGACAACTTCAGGAAACTGGAGAACAACACTGACCTTCGGGCATACTTCCCAAGTCCAATGTGTGAAGAACCCAAATTCTGGGATGCCGTCGCAGGTGACAAACCATGCGATTTCATACATGACATACGCATTGTGCGAGACTATCCACGGCAAATAGAATTGTATGGAAGTCTTCCCCATGACGCGATGGCCAACGTCCGACTGCCTTATTTTCACAAACTGATTCAGCAATTGACAGACGCCCAAAAAGGCATCCCCCATGAAATCCATAGCGATATCATGGAAGACTTGAAACAGCGCTATCCGGGCAAAGTGGTGCTGATCGACTTTTGGGCCACATGGTGTGGAGGCTGCATTACGGCCATGAACGCGATGGAACCGCTGAAAGACAATAAACTCAAGCATCCCGATATCGCCTTTGTATATATCACAGACCATACCTCGCCTATGGAACGGTGGGCAGAATATCGCTCACGCATCCGCGGAGAACATCTCCGGCTTAACAAACAACAAATGGACGCTTTGACAAAACGATTTGCCATTAGAGTATTGCCCACTTATATTTTGATGGATCGAAAGGGCAACATGCGTGAAATTCAGCATAACCTCATAGAAGAGGAACTGCTAAAAGCGTTGGGAAGACAGTGAACGGAACATACGACCGCATCTGTATCGACTGATGAAACGGCACGCCCCTGATGAAGCAAAAACTCTCTCTCGACAAGATTTTTGATGAAGGAAACCCGACATCGGCAAGACACGGCCTGTTGCTTGTCACAACATATAAGAACCGAATTGTCGCCCATCCGGCCCGAACAGTGGCCGCCGGGCACGAAAAAAGCCCGCTGTGATGAGCGGGCTTCAACTTGATGGTTGGGATACCAGGACTCGAACCTGGAATGACAGGACCAGAATCTGTAGTGTTACCATTACACCATATCCCAATGTCCGTATGCAAACCATTTCTGAATTGCGGTTGCAAAGTTACTGCTTCTTTTTGTATCCTCCAAAAAA
>DBQL01000117.1:5871-7479 GCA_002305235.1 Prevotella sp. UBA1395
CGACCGTCCTAAAAATTACAAATATTGACGCAAAACACGCGGTTTTTCGATTATTCGGCGTATCTTTGCGGGAAAAACAAGAGATATTATTTAATAAGGTATACCTATTACAAGAATTTTCAATGACAGTAACAACGCAGCTCGTAGAAACCATTACCAAAGGAATTCAGGAAAAGAAAGGTCAAGACATCGTTATCGTAGACCTCAGTCAGATCGACGGTGCCATTGCCCAATATTTCATCATCTGTCAGGGCGGATCACCCACACAGGTGGAGGCTATTGCCGAGTCGGTGGGCGAAAACTGCCGCAAAAGCATGGGCGAAAAGCCCGTAGGCGTCAACGGATTGGGCAACAACCAATGGGTGGCGATAGACTTTGTGGACGTATTGGTGCATATCTTCCAGCCTGAGACACGCAGTTTCTACAACTTGGAAGAGCTTTGGGAAGACGCGAAATTAACAAAAATTCCGAATGTGGACTAATCTTTGGCATATCGTTTGATGTGCCATCGGTATCACATATATTATTCCGACGATGGACAACAAGAACAGACAATTCCCCAACAGTGGTGGAGACAACCAGCCGAAGATGCCCAAGTTCAACATGAACTGGATATATATCATCATCGCGGTGGCCTTGGCCATCATGTTTTTCACCGACAGCGGGCGCTCCTTGGCCAAGGGATCAGGCGCCAGCAGAGAGGCGACCTATACAGAATTCAAGAAATACGTAGAGCAAGGCTACGCGCAAAACGTGGTGGTCAACAAGACTGACAACACGCTCAAGATGTATGTCAAGCCCAAATTCGTGCGCAACGTGTTCAACATGACGGCGAAACAGACGGGCAGCAACCCCTACCTGACCGTGCAGTTTGGCTCTACCGACGAGCTGGAGCGATACCTCTCTGCCCAGCAGAAAAGTGGGAAACTCGCCGATTTCAGTTATAACAACGAGAAAGGCAGCGACTTGGTGGCACTGCTCATCAACCTATCGCCGTTGCTCTTATTCTTCTTCCTGATATGGTTCTGGGGGCGTCGCATGGGCGGAGGCTCAGGCGGCGGAGGCGTATTCAGCGTAGGCAAGAGCAAGGCCAAGCTCTATGAGAAGGCCAACGAACTGGGCATCACGTTCAAAGACGTGGCCGGACAGGAAGGCGCCAAGCAGGAAGTGCAGGAGATAGTGGAGTTTCTGAAAAACCCACAGAAATATACCGACCTCGGCGGAAAGATACCCACGGGCGCACTGCTCATCGGTCCTCCGGGAACAGGAAAGACCCTTTTGGCCAAGGCCGTGGCCGGAGAGGCCGGCGTGCCGTTCTTCTCCATGTCGGGTTCCGACTTCGTGGAGATGTTCGTCGGCGTNNATCATCTTTATCGACGAGATCGATGCCGTGGGCCGCGCCCGCTCCAAAAACCCCGCCATGGGTGGCAACGATGAGCGCGAGAACACCCTCAACGCGCTGCTCACCGAGATGGATGGCTTTGGTACTAACTCGGGCGTTATCGTCCTTGCGGCTACCAACCGCGCCGACATGCTCGACAAGGCACTGCTGCGCGCCGGGCGTTTCGACCGCCAAATCAACGTAGACCTGCCCGACCTCGCCGAGCG
>DBQL01000117.1:7510-9056 GCA_002305235.1 Prevotella sp. UBA1395
GCGCTCATCGCGGCACGCCACGATAAGAAGACTGTGTCCAAGCAAGACTTCCTCGACGCCGTAGACCGCATCATCGGAGGACTGGAAAAGAAGACCAAGGTGATGACCTCTGACGAAAAGAAGAGCATCGCCATACACGAAGCGGGCCACGCCACGATCAGTTGGTTCTGCCAACATGCCAACCCGCTGATCAAAGTGACCATCGTTCCGCGCGGACAGGCTCTCGGGGCGGCATGGTATCTGCCCGAGGAGCGCGTCATCACCACCAAGGACGAGATGCTCGACGAGATGTGTGCCATCCTCGGAGGNNGCATACGGCATGGTGGCCTATGCGGGCATGAGCGACACGCTGCCCAATATCTGTTACTATAACAATCAGGAATATCAGTTCCAGCGTCCTTACAGCGAGACCACGGCGAAACTGATCGACGAGGAGGTGCTCAAGCTCATCAACGACCAGTATGCGCGTGCCAAGGAGATTCTCACAGAGCATCAGGAGGGTCACAAGAAACTCGCCGAACTGCTCTTTGCCAAGGAGGTGATCTACGCTGAAGATGTGGAAGCCATCTTCGGCAAACGCCCGTGGGTGAGCCGCACCGAGGAATTGCTCAAGGAAAACAAAGTGCTTGAGGATTCTAAGGCCAAGGCCGAAGAGCCTCGCCTCGAAGACATGCCCGACGAGGTGAAGCAGGCACAGGCCGAGCATGAGGCCTCGCTGAAAGACCGACAGAACGAGGACCAAGCATAAACCGTATCGGAGTTTTGGCCGTGCCCGACGATGGATGCCATCTGTCGGGCACATGCCATAACTCCGTTTTCATTTTCACCCAAGGCCTTGGGCCGGGAACCCACCCCGACAGACTATCCATATCAAGCCCCTTAAACCTTTAACAACTGAACAACATGACCGACAAACAAAAAAATTTTATCGTCAGAGCCATCACCGGTGTGCTTTTCGTGGCTGTCATGGTATGCGGATTCCTTAACCCGAGAGCCATGATCCTGCTGTTTACCATCATCACCGCACTGACCCTGTGGGAATATACCGGACTGGTGAACGATGACGAGAAGAACATACAAGTGAACCGTTTCATCTCTACCGTGGCCGGCGTCTATCTGTTTATTGCCGTGGCCGCATGGCGCACGGGCATCGTGGGCAACTTCGTCGTGATGGTGCCCTACATCCTTTCTATCGTCTACCTCATGGTCAGCGAGCTGTATACCGGCAACAAAAACGCCATCAACGACTGGGCCTACACCATGTTCGGACAGATGTACATCGCCCTCCCGTTCTCACTCATCAACATCTTGGCCTTTGAGATGGCTCCCGACGGCAGCGGCGTACGTTTCGACACCCTTCTTCCGCTGAGCATTTTCATCTTCCTCTGGGCCAACGACACGGGGGCTTACTGCACCGGGTCGCTCTTGGGCAAGCACAAGCTATTTCCCCGCATCTCTCCGGCGAAGTCGTGGGAGGGCAGCATCGGGGGCGGCATCCTCGTGCTCATCGTGGCCGCGATACTTGGATATATCGCCAACAACGGCA
>DBQL01000011.1:0-4557 GCA_002305235.1 Prevotella sp. UBA1395
ACATTGTCGCCCGCTCTGTGTGCCATCTTCCTCAAACCCCATCATAAAGATGAGGAAAAAGCATACTCCACGTTCATCAGTAGGTTCCACGACGGCTTCAATCACGTATTTGACAAAACCACGGAGAAATACAAGAAAGGTGTCACCCGCATCATCAACCATCGCATTATCACGGCCCTTACCGTTGTCGTGGGTATCGTTGCGCTTGTCGTTTCGATGGCTTTCACCAGTACAGGACTTGTTCCTAACGAGGATACGGGTACGCTTTTCGTGACCGTTTCGGCCGCACCGGGTACCAGTCAGGAGCGAACGCGCGAGATTGTGGCTACCGTTGACAGGATGTTGGCATCGAATCCGGCCATCGAGCGACGCGAAGCCATTGCCGGTTACAACTTCATCGCCGGCCAAGGATCAGACCAAGCCACGTTCATCATCAAGCTCAAGAGCTTCGACGAGCGTGCTTCGAAGAACATTTTCGCACGCGTTAAGGATGCCATTTCGGGCCAAGGGGCCGCCGCCCTGTTCGTGAACCCGTTGGAAGCCAACATGGTTCTTGGCATGATCTATAAGCAGACGGCCACCATCAAGGATGCCCAGATCTTGGCATTCGGACCTCCGATGATTCCCGGTTTCTCCGCAAACAACGGTATCAACATGACCTTGCAGGATAAGACCGGTGGCGATTTGAACAGATTCTTCGAGGTGACGCAGAGCTACCTGAAAGAGTTGGGCAAGCGACCCGAGATTCAAAACGCCATGACCTCGTACAACCCGAACTACCCGCAGTATATGGTCGACGTGGATGTGGCCAAATGTAAGCAGGCCGGCACATCGCCGTCAGCGGTCTTGGCGACCCTGCAGGGATACTATGGCGGTATGTACGCGTCCAACTTCAATGCCTATGGCAAGCTCTACCGTGTCATGATACAGGGCGATGTGGCAAGCCGTATGCGCCCCGACGGACTAAGCAACATCTATGTACGCCTGTCTTCCGGCGAGATGGCTCCGGTGTCCGAGTTTGTGAAGTTGCGCCGAATCTACGGACCGTCAAACATCAACCGCTTCAACCTCTTCACCGCCATCAACCTGAATATCACGCCCAACAGCAACTATTCTACGGGAGATGCCCTGAAGGCCTGTGAGGAAGTGGCTGCCAATTACCTGCCGGAAGGCTACGGATACGAGTATTCCGGTCTGACCCGTTCAGAGGCGGAGTCGAGCAATTCCACCGGACTGATCTTCGCGCTGTGTCTCGTTTTCGTGTATTTGATCTTGAGTGCGCAGTATGAGAGCTATCTGCTGCCTTTGGCGGTAATCCTCTCTATTCCCTTCGGATTGGCCGGAGCGTTCCTCTTTACCAACCTGTTCGGGCACGACAACGACATCTATATGCAGATCTCGCTCATCATGTTGATCGGTCTGTTGGCCAAGAATGCCATCCTTATCGTGCAGTTCGCGCTCGAGCGGCGTATGACAGGTATGGCCATCAAATACTCGGCCATCCTCGGTGCCGCCGCCCGTCTTCGCCCGATCTTGATGACCTCATTGGCCATGATCATCGGTTTGCTGCCGCTGATGTTTGCATCAGGCGTAGGCAAGAACGGTAACCAGACCCTCGGTGCCGCCGCCGTGGGAGGTATGTTGATTGGTACTCTCATCCAAATCTTCATCGTTCCCGCACTGTTTGTCATCTTCCAATGGTTGCAAGAGAAACTCTCTCCATTGAAGTTTGAGGACGAGGAGAATCTGGAAGCCGCCGCAGAGCTGGAGCAATATGCCCATACCGCGCATTTGACCACAAACCACAAGATTGAAGAATAAGTATATGAAAATCAGAAATATGATATTAGGCTCACTTGCAATCCTGTCACTGACAGGTTGCAAGAGCCTCTATGGCAAATACGAGCGCCCCGATGTGAACACGAGCGGCCTGTTTCGCGACAGTGTGTCGCTGACCGACACGCTTGCCGTGCGCGACACATCCAACTTTGCCAACCTGCCTTGGCGTGAGGTGTTTACCGACCCACAGCTGCAAGATCTCATCCAAAAGGCACTGAACAACAACCCCGACCTGCTCAACGCCGCACTCAATGTGAGCATGGCCGAGCAGCAGTTGAAGATGGCCAAGTTGGCCTTCCTGCCCCAATTGGTGTTCTCGCCGCAGGGTACCATCACCCGTTTCAACGACAACACCACCAAGTCTTACACCCTGCCGGTGACGGCAAGCTGGAACGCCTCACTCTTTGGCGGGCTCACCTCTGCCAAGCGTGCCGCGCAGGCACAGCTCATCCAGATGAAGGATTACAAAGTGTCGGTGCAGACATCACTCGTCTCCGGCGTGGCCAATCTGTACTACACGCTGCTGATGCTCGACCGACAGGTAGAGCTGATCAACGACATGGAGGGGCTCACCAAGAAGACTTGGGACCAGATGGTGGCACTGAAAGACAGCAGGATGGGTTATCGCTCGACATCGATCGAGGCCGCCGAGTCTAACTATTACTCTGTACTCACCAAGAAAGCCGACCTCAATCGTCAGGTCCGCGAGACGGAAAATACCCTGAGCCTGCTGCTTGGCGAGGCCGCGCAAACCATCTCACGCGGCAAGCTGGCCGACCAGAAGCTGCCCGAGAACTTCTCTACCGGCGTGGGCATCCAGCTGTTGAGAAATCGTGCCGACGTGCATGCCAACGAGATGGCATTGGCTGCTTGCTTCTACAACGTGAACGAGGCGCGCAGCAATTTCTATCCCAACATCAACATCACCGGCACCGGAGCGTTCAGCAATGGGTCGGGACTGGTGAACCCCGGCAAGCTGCTGCTCTCGGCAGTAGGCTCGCTCACGCAGCCCATCTTCATGCAAGGCAAGCTCATCGCCGGTCTGCGCGTGGCCGAAGCCAAATATCAACAGGCTTTCAACACATGGCAAAACAGCATCCTCACCGCCGGTTCTGAGGTGAGCAACGCCCTCGTGCTCTATAACACATCGGCCCACAAGAGTGCCATCGAGACCAAACAAATCGAGGTGCTGAAGAAGAATGTGGAAGATACCCACGAACTTCTCAACATGGCCGGAAGCACATACCTCGAGGTTATCACCGCCGAGAGCAACCTGCTCAATGTTCAGTTGGCACAGGTTGCCGACGACTTCTACAAGATGCAGGCCGTGGTGAACCTCTACCAAGCATTGGGCGGAGGTGCCAAATAACAATACAACAACCCAAAAAGAATAATGACTTATGGCAAGTGAAATCAGCCCCAAGGCCGAAATATCACCGAAAGCAAAGATCGGAGACGGCTGCAAGATATTTCCATTTGTGTATATCGAAGACGATGTGGTGATCGGTGACAACTGTATCATCTTTCCCTTTGTGAGCATCCTCAACGGCACGAAGATGGGTTCCAACAACAAGATTCACCAAAACACCGTGCTGGGCGCCTGCCCCCAAGACTTCGCCTTTACCGGCGAAGAGACCGAACTCATCATCGGCGATAACAATATCATCCGCGAAAACGTGGTGATCAACCGCGCCACCCACGCCGACGGGCAGACCGTCATCGGCAACAACAACTTCCTCATGGAAGGATCGCACATCAGCCATGACACCAAGATGGGCCACCGCAACGTGTTGGGATATGGCACCAAGATTGCCGGCGACTGCCTTATCGGCAACGGTGTGATATTCTCCTCATCGGTTATCGAGAATGCCGGCACACGGGTGGGCGACCTCGCCATGATACAGGCGGGTACCACTTTTTCCAAAGACGTGCCGCCCTACATCATCGCCGGAGGCACACCCGTGGGATACGGCGGTCCGAACAATACCATCATGAAGGCGTCGGGCATCGACGAGCGAGTGCAAAAACATGTTGCCAATGCTTACAGACTGCTGTTCCACGGTCAGGTGAGCGTCTTCGACGCGGTGTTGCAAATCATCGAACAGGTGCCCGACGGACCGGAGATTCAGGAAATCGTGAGGTTTGTCAAGGCTACAAAGAAAGGAATTATCAGTAAAATGTAACCATTCATACCTGTACATTTTACGTTGTACGTGAATGAAGGCCGGCTGTGAAGTCGGCCTTCTGTCATTTCATGCGCAGACCGTCGACCTGTAAAATGCTGCGATCCCCACCCCGAAATGTAATCATGATTCATCGGAATAAAATATTTTCGGGCTTGCTCATCCGGCATCGGATAGGGCATCAAAAGGCCGTTTCATAACCGACCATCCGGCATAAAAACCGGATCCGCAACCGAAAAATGCCCGAAACATCCCCCTACATACCACTTGCCCACAGATTTTCAGCACAGCTGTCGAAACAGAGCCTCAAACGCAACGCGAAAGTATAGCAATCGCAAGCCAATAAGATAGTAATCGTCTCGCGATTGCTATCTAAATGCGAAGCCAAAAAATGTCAATATTTTACAACATGCTGTATGCCAGCATTTTGAAAAAATGCTGCTTTTCCGTCATTGTCCGGGCAAAATGAGAAGAAACGCGCAAAGTATGAGAGTAAAAAGAGAAACTGTAAGGATGTTTCATGCTTATTCTCTGC
>DBQL01000011.1:4673-15194 GCA_002305235.1 Prevotella sp. UBA1395
CCTCCAAAGAGAACGACTATTTGCCTTGCAATCCCTCGGCAAAGCCGGCATAAGCGGGCTTGCGAGCGTAATCGAGCGTCCAAAGGCCCACCGGCTCACTCTTGCGCCATCCCGAATCAGACGGGGCATCGGTGATACACCATTGCGTGATGCCGTAGCGCTGGGCTGCGGGAATATTCTCAAAATAAGAACGAACGATGAAACGATAGAACTGTCGCATCTCTTCCAACTGCGCAATCGAGATGTCATCCTTGGTCACCACATTGTTCTCGGCATCGACATAGCCCATATCAAGCTCGGAAACCTTCACCAACTTGCCGGTGGCAGCCATCAGCTTGAACATGTTGACCACACACTCCTCCTGCTTTTTCTGCGCAGCGGGATTCTCATTATAGCTCACGTGCATCTGCGACCCGATGCCATCGATCTTGGTCACGCCGTCGGCCTCCCAACGCTTGATCCACTCTGCCATTGATTTCATCTTATGGTTGTTGTCCCATGTAGACTCAAGATTATAGTCGTTGATGAACAGCTTGAGGTCGGCCGCATTGCCACCGTTCTCGGCAAAATGCTTACGGGCCTGTGCCACAGCCGTGCGCACGTAGTCGAGATCGCCAAGATAATCCTGCCAATAGAAATTGTTGGGAGCTTCTTCGGCAGGTACCGTGCCCCGGGTGGCCGACTGAAGGTCGTAGAATCCATCGCCATCGACATCGGCGCCGGACAGTGGTTCGTTCACCACATCCCATGACGTGACATACCCGCCGGTGGCCTTCATCATACCACCAATCCAGTTGTCCATAGCCCATGTGAGGGTATCCTTCTTCTCTTGGGGCGTGAGCGGGATGGTATTGCCCGACTTCACTTCCTCCCACACGATGTCGGCAAAATAATAGGTTACCGCGTTCTTGCTCACATTCAGGTTGAACGCGATGCTCTTCATGCCGTTGCCCTCTGAGGGAATCGTCGAAACGGCCTCATAGTGCTGCCACTCCGTGGTGAAACTCGGATTGCCGGGGAGCATCTGCCAGTGCATATATGCTCCCGGTGCACCGTGACACTGCGACTCGGACTCGGCGGCCTCGGAAGCCTTGTACCAAAAGGAGATGCGATATTTCTCACCGCCGGCCCATGCCTTGTCAGAGGTGATGAAGAACTGTGTGTCCCACGCGTTGGTGGGATTGGCTATGGCTGTGATCTTGGTGCAGTTCAAACCATCGGGACCCTGACCCTCAAGGATGGGTCCGGGCACATCGCCCTTGCCGTTCTCGCGTACCACAAAATTGGTCATGGGCTGTCCCGATTCCATCTTACTGTTGGACAATACGTTGGAGTAGAACTCCATAACCGGGGCCTCATAGTGCACGATCTTGATCCACTCGATATCGATCGGACCCTCGAAGCCTCCGGGCTGCAGCACGAGATTGACTGCCTTGTCGGTGAGTTTGGTAAAGTTGACCACCGATTCCTGCCAGTCTTCCGACACGGCCAGCTTGCCACCGGCCTGCTCTCCCGACCCCCAGCCCCAGCCCATGTTGAGCGTGAGCGAGCCGGCCCGGTCTGATTTCACCTTGATGATGGCCGTATAGTCGCCCTCGGGCAATGCCACGTTGTCGGCAATGAAATACTGATACCAGCTGCCGGGATACTCAGAGTGGAGACAATCGTTGACGATGGTCGGCTCGTAACCCATGACATAATAGGGAAACTTGGTCACACCCTTGAAGTCGCCATAATAGTCTTGCTTCTCGATCTTGGCGTTGGGGTCTACCTTGATTTCCCTGTCCTTGATGAGAGAATTGAGGTATTTGTTGTTCTGTTGCGAATGCCACGCGAGCGTATGACCGTAGATGGTCATGTTGTTGGCCTTGGCATTGGCCACAAACGATTCCACCGTCCCGAAGTTCATGGCTCCGTTGTCGGCCACACACGAGGCATACTTCATGGCATTGCCGGCTGTCATCTCGTCGAAATTGGAGTTGGCGAGTCGTGTCACCACCCCATTGGTATTATAATCCGAGGCCGCAAGGGCCACGCCCAACTTGAAATTGGGATTGGCAGAGCGGTCTACATACGTCTTCAATGCGTCGTAGTCGGCGAGATATTCCATGCCCGCGATATCCATAGGCTTCTCAAAGGCAAACTGCAACTTGTCATCGTCGACACACGAGGTGGTGACGGTTGCGGCGAGAAGCATCGAACCAATTATCTTAACTGAATGTTTCATGTGATTGCTATGATTGTTTGTTTCTGAAACTGTATGACTTGGAAAGCGCCCGTCCTGCCCCTTGCGGGGCAAAGACCGAGCGATAATCCTACTTCCGTGTCACATTGAACCACTCGGCCTTGACACCGCGGTCGCGGACAACCAAAGTATCCTTGGAGGCGCAAGTGATGCCGGCATACTTGACAGTATAGTCAAGATAGAGCACGTCGCGGTCTTTGCCGCCCCAACTGTTCTTGTCGCCCTTGACCACATAGCGGCCCGTACCCGATGCCTCGACATTGGCCGAGTTGGACGATACGGTGCAATTGCCCGACTCGTCAAAGCTGAGCTTGAGGTTGCATTCCACGTTGTTCTTATCGGCATCTTGCGTGGGACGTGCCCACTGCACGGTGTTCAGGCCCAAGGTGGAGAACTCGTTGAGCACCACTTCATCTTTCTCTACATAGGCCGCATGGCGCACATCGGTGCGGTTGATGGCACCGGAGTATACGTCTCGGCCGCGGCGAAGGTAGTTGGCGTGGTACTTGCTGATGTACTTCACGGCATAGAGCACATAGTCCTTAGGCTGTACGGCCCAGTCGGTAGAAATGAGGCGGTTGGGTGCCGACACGCCTTCCTGTGGCTTACCCACGAGTATGCTGTCTGCTCCCATTACTCCGGTGATGACCACCGGGATCACATAGTTGAGCTTGGTGGCCATCGGATCGTTGAAATATTCGTCCGTGAGCTTCACCGTCACCCCACCGATGACCTTGCCCGAGGGTATCACGATGCGGTTGCTTTCCAACTGATAGTAGTTGGACGGCATGGGTACCACGTCGTCGGTAGTGCCCTTGAACACGAAATCGGTGCACAACGTGTTGTCGATCTTGAAGTCGATGGCAATGTCATGGTCATTGCTATACACACCGCCCATCGTGGCAATGATCTGAAACTTGTGCTTGTTATCGAGCGAAGTGTCATAGTAATCTTCACCAAGGGTGATGGTGCGTATGGGGCTTTGATAAGCAAAGTAGACGGCGGTATGGTCGTAGTTGGGGAACTCCCAGCTGTCGTTTTCGCACGAACTGAAAAGAAGGCCCGCAAGTGCCGCCATTGCAAATATTGTCTTTCTCATAATTTCTATGTCTTATTATGTTGATGCTGTGATATCATTACCATCCCGCATTCTGCACAAGGGCGTCAAACTTGATGGTCTCGCTGTAAGGAATGGGGCCGAAATACATGTAGTCGGAGTACTGACGCTCCTCTACCGGAACCACCTCGTAATGCGTGCCGGTGATCTTCATGCCCTTGACGGTCTCATTCAGTTTGCTCAGATCCACCTTCCAGCGCCTGAGGTCCCAGAATCGGAAACCCTCGAAGCAAAGTTCTATCCGGCGCTCATTGCGAATCAACTCGCGCATCTTGACTTTGTCTGTGGCACATTCCTCAAGGTAAGTATCGTTCGTGCCACCCACTCCGGCACGCCGGCGTATGGCCTTGATCACGTCGTAGGCCGAATATCCGTTGCTGCCGGTACCCTTGGGACCCCATGCTTCATTGGCCGCCTCGGCATAGCTCAGGAATATCTCGGTGTAGCGAATCCAAGGCTTGACATGCTTGCCCTGTGTGGCAGCGGTCGGGTCGGCATTCACATCCTCCACCAAGAACTTCTTGAGATAGTATCCCGTGCGGGTGGACTTGCCGTCAAACTTGTTCATCGCGTTGTTGTCGGTGCCGTCTGCAGCCGTGATGATGGTCTTGCCCTTATAGGTAGACTTGTTGTGAATGATGTAGAGGTCCAAGCGCGGGTCTCTCCCGGTATACGGATCCTGCGGGTTGTAACCGCTGTTGGGATCGGTGATGGGCAGTCCGTTGGCCATCGGGAAGGCATCGACAAGATTCTGCGAGGGATTCACGCGACCGTTTCCGAAGAGCGTCGGCACAAACTGGTCTTGCTCCATAGAGTTGCTTTCGTCTTTGTTGGAACGCCACAGGAACTCCGGTCGGTTGTAGCCCTGCACGAGATCGGTAAGCCCGCTTTGGTCGGTATACCACACATTGCCTGTCGGGTCGAGCTGTGAGACAGGGTTAGGACCAAGGTTTTTCAGCACCTCGGCCATGAGATTGGCGGCCTCTTCCCATGTAACGCCCGAACCCGCACTGTATGCCGGACTGGCCGCCAGCAGGGCGGCTTGGGCGCGAATGGCACGTGCCACCTTGGGGTTCATGCGGTTTTTGGCGTGGTCGCCAAAGACACGGTTGTACTCCTCGAGTGTAGCACCCATCTGCTTGTATTTCTCCGGCACCTCGGCGGCTGTTTTCAGGTCGCCGTAATCGGCCGGAAGGTCGGCAATACACTGGTCTACATCCTTGTTCAAAAGCTCGAGACAGGCCTTGAACGTGTCGCGAGGCTTATTGAAGTCGGAGTTTACGGTCTCAGGTTCGGTAAGGATGGGGATACCGAGCAACTGACCGTCGGCACTCCATCCGGCATGAGCCATGAGCAGATGCAGCATATAGAGCGCACGCATACCGTAGGCATCGCCCCTGAAACGCATCTTGTAAAGCTCCGAAGCCACCTCGTCTTGTGCCCAATCCACCTTTTGGCATACATCGATAAACTGGTTGATATACTGCCATGAGGCGCGGAGGTATTGCCATTGGTCTAAGGGGTTGTTGTCTGAACGCCATGATCCCTCTGCCATCCTACGGTAAGCGTTGGACACATCGTTGGAAACCGCGTCGTCGGTAGCCACGTCATTGAACGACCATCCTATGGCCGACTGGTTCAACGGATTGCTGATGTAGGCATGACCAAGCAAGCCGGTGGCCCACGTTGGCATGTTTTCCAGCTGCTCGATGGACTTATGGTTCTCTACGGCAGGGCTGAAAGCATCGTCGCAAGCCGTGAAAGAAGCCATCAGTGGCATTATCATCGTAAGTATTGCTACTTTCTTTATAGTTTTCATAATTCCATTATATTAATGTTATGTTACTGAGCTTTCCCCCCGGGTATTGCACGAGGGGCATTCCCTTAGAACGTCGCCTTCAATCCGATGGCGTAGAAACGCGTCTGAGGAGCACTTCCAACGTTCATCTCCAAATACTTGCGCTCCTTGGCAATGGTCAGCAAATTGTCGGCACTGACATACACGTCGAGACCGTGGATAAACGTATTCCTGAGCAATTGCTCTGCAAAACTGTAAGTAAGCTGTACTTTTCGCAGGTTGAAACGGCTCGAATTATACATCCAGAAATCAGAGTTCCGATAGTTATTGGCACCGCTCGTGGTGGTCAGGCGCGGATAGCGGGCTGTCGCTGCCGTCTCGGGTGTCCAACATTCACGTGCGATCTCAGAATACTTGGCAGTGCCCGACATCCAGTAATAGCTGTTGTTCTTCATGCCATGAGAACCCAAATACAGGTTGCCCATCGTGAAGAATGTGAAGTTTCGCCATTTCAAGGTGAGGTTGATACCGCTGATGAAAGGCGCATCCCAACGTCCGAGCATCACCCGGTCGTTGTCATCGATCTTGTTATCGCCATTCTGGTCCTTGTAACGAATATCTCCCGGGAGCACCTCGCCAAAGGTCTGCTTGGGCGCTGCGTCTATTTCTTCCTGAGTTTGGAACAGTCCCATGCTCTCCAATCCCCACAGACCGTTGAGCGGTTGGCCGATGGCGGAGAGGTATTCGTTGCCGGCTGCGATGCTCTCGTCACGCTTGGAAGCCGTGCTCTTATACCACATTCCGCTCAAACCAAGCGTCATGTCGACCTCGCCAAACTTCTTGTTCAGGTAAACGCTGAAGTCGAAGCCCGTGCGTTTGTCAACATTGAAGTTGACGTAGGGGATGATCGACGAGGCGGGATAACCCGTCTGCGTGAAATAAATGGGATAAAGCGAGCTGGCACGTACAAGTCCGCCATCCATCTTATTGGTGAAGAAGTTGAAGTCGAACGTCACCAACTTGTCGAGAAGTGAACCGCGAAGCCCTACGGTGAACTCCTTGCGCTTGACAAAAGTCATATCCAAGTTGTCGCCACGCTGGAACTCAGTGGCAGCCAATCCGCCGTTGTCGCCCCAACTATACCATCCACCCTGCTGCATCACAGACTTCCAAAGATAGTATCCGTCCTCATTATCCGAGGCCGTAATGTCCAAATCTTGGTTGATAATGCCTGCAGATGCGGTAAGCATCAGGTCATCAACAAATGAGCTTTGCGTGCGCTTGTCCATGATTCTCCATCCCAATGACAAGGTCGGAGACAACTTCGTGCGCTTGCCTTCGGGCAACTTGGTGGAATAAGGCATAGCCACACTGAGGTCGGCATAATACTTCTTGTCGAAGTTATAGGCCAGTTGCATGCCCATGTTGACGTTGGTGGTACGATGATAATGGTCGTTACGCTGTCTCTGCCACAAATTACCGAGCAACATGGCGAACACATTATGCCTCTCGGCAAAGGTCCGTGCGTAGTCGAACTGTGCCGAAACATTATAGGTGTACCTGTAAGCCGAGTTGGAAATGTTTTCCGAACCCGTCTTGTAATCCTTGCCATACTGCGTGATTGTGCCAATAACATCCTTGCCGTTATAATTCACCCATGTGGGAGAATAGGTGGCATATTGGTTGCTGTAGCCCTGATTGTAGGTCGAAGCATAATCAATGCCATAGCGGGCACGGAACATCAGTCCCTCGGTCAGAGACTTGAGGTCGACATCAAACTCCGTGTTGAACTGGAACTGACGGCTCACAAACTTGCTGTCGCCGGCGGCAAAGGCATCAGCATAAGGATTGGTGGGAGTGGCTTGCGTACCTCCGAAGAAATACTTACCATCCTGCAGGTAGTTGCTGTTCATCACCGTGCTTAACGAAAGCGCGTCCGATTCCTCGATGAAACTCAAGGGAATGATGGGCGAAACCAAGTGCGGACGCAGTGTTGCAGCCTGTCCCCACCAGTCGACATTGGCCGAATACTGGTCGTAGAACGTTACGTTGGCATCGGCTTTTGCCGAGATGATGTCGTTCAACTTCACGTCTACGTTACCCCTGACGAAGAATCGGCTGGTATAATTGTCCTTGGTCTTCCCCACTTTGAGCAGCGTACTCTCACGGTTATAGCCCAGCGTGGTGTAGTATTTCACCCTCTCGGTACCCCCGGTCACCTCCAAGATTCCCTCCGACCGGTTGTAAGCCTTGCGCAGATACTCGTCCGAGTACATGTCAAAGTTAGGATAACGATAGGGGTTGATGCCCGAAGCATAGTTATAAATATCGTTTTCGGTATAGTTGGGAGACATTCCATCGTTGATCCTCGCTTGGTTATAGAGGCTCATATACTCTCCCGACCCCACATACTTAGGGAAGGATATGGGCGTGTGCAAACCGGTATTGAGGCGTGCGGTGATGCTCAAATCTCCAATCTTGCCACGTCTTGTGGTAATCTGTATAACGCCCTTGGCAGCCCTCGGACCGTAAAGAACCACGGCCGCGGCACCTTTCAACACGGTGATTTGCTCTATTTCCGAAGGAAGAACATTATTGGCATCGCGCACCATTCCGTCCACGACCACCAGATATTCGGTGTTTCCCCAGATGTTTCCATTAAATCCACCGACTACATTGTCGACGAATGTCAGGCTGTTACTGCCTACGCTCGCCTTGTCGACCAATGCCGGCATATCGATGACAGAGATGCCCCCGAGCATGTCTCGACGGTCCATCGATCGGAATGCAACGTTGACTATACGGCCTGTCGAATCTTCCTGAACCTCTGTTTGGGCTGTCGTCGGCAAAGCAGACATGACGAGCAGCACCATCGGAAGGCAAGCTTTGTATTTTGATATTATGTTATTCATAATCTTATATTATTTCTATGTTACCACCCCGGATTCTGATTAAACTCAGGATAAAGCATGACATCCGCGTTCTTGAACGGCAACCAGTAATGCTTTGAGCTGAGATTTCGGTTCACAATGACCTCTTCCCTGAAGTTGCGCACCTCATTGTCCTTGGGATCTACGGTAGGATCGAGATCCTTGGCACGGTCAAACTTCTGCATGGTCTTGATGTTGTATGGTCTCACCGTGAGCAGTTTCCAACGGCGGAGGTCGTTGAACCGATGTCCTTCAAAGGCCAGTTCCACAGCCCTCTCACGTCTCACCTCGTCGATAAAACTCTCTGTTGATGTCGTGTATCGGGCATTGACGCCTTCCACCCCGGCACGTGTCCTGACCATATTGACAGCCTCTACCGCTGTTTTGCTGTACGAAGAAGCCTTGTAATTGGCTCCTCCGGCCACACCAGCAGCCTCGGCATACATCAGGTAAACCTCCGCAAGACGCAACCATGACAGGTGCATGTGGGTGGCTTTGCCATATCCATAGTCGTTGTCGTCGTTGTTTGCCCCGAGCGGAATGAACTTATAGTTCAGATACCCGGTGCGACTTGTGCGCTTGGGATCGGCCACGCCGTTACCGCCTTCGTAGAAATTGGCATACTCATACTTCTTTCCCGACTCGGTCGAAGGAGCCTTCACCATCTTGCATCCGTCATAGATGAAGTCATAGTAGAATCTCGGGTCACGACCCTTCCACGGATGATTCTTGTCGAATCCCGACTCCGGGTCGGTCAAAGGAAGACCGTTTGCCATACCGAAATAGTTCACATAGTTGGCCGCGGGACATAAGATGATACCGTCACCGTTGCAGATATCCTGTATCTGATAGGAGTTCATCTGTCGCCAATAAGAGTCGGCGCCAAAGGTAGGACTGCGCATAATAGCCTCCGTTCCACCCGGCATCAACCAGTTTTGCTCCTTGGTGTAGAACAGTGTGCTATACTTCTCAAAGTCGACGAGCTTGTATTGTGTCTGCCCGGCATCGACCATCGCCAGCACTTTGCCCAAGACCTCAGCGGCCTTTCTGCAATATTCCACATCATATTTATAGGTATCGTTGACGGCATCCACGCCATTGGCCATCAGCGGACTACCCGCATAGAGCAGCGCCTTGCCCTGATAGGCCATCGCCCAAATCTTGTTGGGTCTGAAAGCGTTGTTGCCTTTGGTCGGCGCACCCGTGGCAGTGGCGTCCCAATCGATGGGCAGCAACTCGGCAGCCTCGGCAAAATCCTTGGCCATCTTGTCGGCATTCTCCTGATATGTCTCTCTTGGCAGGTTGAACTGCGCATTGGGCGCAAACGGCTCGGTGATGTAAGGCAGTCCGCCCCAGTAGCTTGTCAGTTCAAAATAGTTCCATGCCCGGAAGAACAAGAGCTGTCCCTTGATGAAGTCGCGTTGTTCCTGCGTTGCCTCTTTGAGCAATCCGTCCTCGAGAGCCTTAAGGCCCATATTGGCCTGCCGGATAGCATACCATGCGCCGCCCCATAATGATTTTTGGAATCGGTCACCATTGACGCTCCACGTACGGTCGAGGAAGCACGAGTTGTTTCCGAAATAAGAGCGATAGTTTCCGCCGTCAAACTGGAAT
Organism: Prevotella sp. UBA1395; assembly: GCA_002305235.1. Classification (GTDB taxonomy): domain Bacteria; phylum Bacteroidota; class Bacteroidia; order Bacteroidales; family Bacteroidaceae; genus Prevotella. The sequence goes on from DBQL01000011.1 coordinate 14,378, forward strand.
CCCATGAGATATTCGCCGTTGCCGGTAGTGATCACTTCGTCGTCACCCCAGTTGAAAGAGCTAACCCAGTAGCTCTTGGCCACATCGGGAATGACATTATACATCACCTCGATATAGCCTTGGAAGTTGGTGAAGTTCTTAAAAGCGTCCTCCTTCGACAATACCGATTCAGAGTCGCGCTCCAAGTAATCGGTACACGAAGTCGTCACCCCCACGCAAGCAGACAGCAGCAGCATCACTCCTGTCATCTTCCGCTTGAAGGATGTTTTGATGTCAACCTTGTTACAGGCTGTATATTTGGTTTTTTTCATTGCTATAAACTTCTAAATGTTGAAATTATGTGTACGCAAGCCTCTTGCATGTCTTAGAGCGTCACACGCAGTCCGACGTTGAAGCGGCGCTGTGTGGGATAGGCACTCCAGCCACCCGTATTCGACTCTCGGTCGTCGGGCATGTCAGTCCACAAGAAGAGGTTGTTACCGTTGATGAAGACTCTGAGGCTCTGCAATCCGATGCTCTTGATCCATTGTTCCTTAGAGAATGTGTAGGCCAGCTCGGCATACTTCAGTCGGAGATAAGAGCCGTCGAAGAGGAATCTCGTGCCATTGGTATATTCGCTCTTCTGTGTCAGCCATCTTGGCAGGGCCACATCGGCGTTCATATTATCCTTAGACCAGTAGCTACCCTCCACGAAGGCAGTGTTGCGCGTGCCTCCGAGGCTTTCCAATCCTACGTAGCGCGACACGTTGTTGGTACCATAGAACTGTACGAAAGCGCTGAAACCCTTATAGTCTACGCCCACTTGGAAGCTGAGCGT
>DBQL01000087.1:0-653 GCA_002305235.1 Prevotella sp. UBA1395
AAATAATATCCAAAACCTATTTACATGTATGAAGTTTTCAAATGCCTAACCTATCGCCATAGCATTAGCTCTGAAAACCATTGCAAAATTACGCATTAATTTTGATGATGAACTTATATTTTTGTTCGATAAACGTGGAAAATTGTCCGCACCACATCGTTTTACCTTAGATTTTTGATATATGGGGCTATGATTTTTGCTATTTGTGCCGCACCCTCCGCGGTGGGATGTATGCCGTCGCGCTGCATCTGCTTGCCGTCATTATTCTTGAATGCTGCATGCAGATCGATGAACGTGAGTTTGTTTTTCTTGGCTTTCGCCTTGAGAACCGGCGTAATCTCGTTCACGATCACACTGTCTTGAATGTTCCAAATCTTCGCCGCGGGAATGGGATTGCACAGCAATACAGCAGGCTTCGAGGGCAGGGATTTGAGAGTATCGAGCATCTGTTGCAGGTCTTGCGCATACTCGTTACCATATCTCCAGTTCTCTGTCTTCGAGTCGTTGGTACCCAGTTTGATGATCACGATATTAGGATTGAATGCCAACGCGTCGCGCCACGCCTCTTCTTTCATATAGGGATAATCGCCCTTGTTCAACAGCGTGCGTGCCGATACGCCAAAGTTTTTCACCTGATAGCCCTCGCCAAGCTC
>DBQL01000087.1:789-1694 GCA_002305235.1 Prevotella sp. UBA1395
TAAAGATACATCGCACAGTCGTTTCCCGCCCTACGCATGGCAGTATAATAGGCCACTCCGTTCTCCACGGGGGGCACGGCGCGGTCGTCATTGGCCAAAAGGATGATGGCAGGAGGGGTGAGATGACGCTTCACGGCATTCTCATTGCTCCACTCTTGAATGAGTTTCGGGTCGTTTTGACCGTCATTTCCAAGGAAATTCACTTTCGAACCGTTGTGCGTTCCCTTGCCAAAAGTGATGACGGGATAAAACAAAATGGAGAAGTTGGGACGCACTTTCCAGTCGGAATGGGTGCTCACCGACGAGGCTAAATGGCCTCCTGCCGAGAACCCCATGATGCCCACGTCGTATGGATTGATCTTCCACGCCGCCGCAGAGTCACGAACAGTCTTCATGGCCTGATAGGCATCGTTCAACGGAATGGTCCTATCCCCTTGGGGCATACGGTATTTCAACACAAAAAAAGCGATGCCCTGACGATTGAAATACTCTGCCCATTGATGTCCTTCGTGATCCATTGCCAAGTGGCTGTAGCCTCCGCCGGGACAGTCCACAATAGCTCTTCCCGAGGGATTCTGTGGCAGATAGGCCGTGATTTCCGATTTTCCGTCAGACGAATTGGCCATCACAAACTTACGGGCAGTCTGCGCCGAGGATGTGATGGCTGCGAGCAGCAAGCCCAAAAAGATAGTGTTCCGTTTCATAATCCAATGAATTAATCACATCGCGACACCCTCATTTCTGAGAGATGCCGCGATGCTTCAACCTAAAATTATTTGATATTTTGCAAGAAATCGATTTCCACGATTCTCAATTCCACCTTTCCTTTAGCCGAGACCATTCTGTCAAGCTCGCCCGTCGCGCCCCCCGCGATCTCCTTGATCTCGCCAAACTTGGAACTGTTC
>DBQL01000087.1:1744-2134 GCA_002305235.1 Prevotella sp. UBA1395
TTATTGCCTGCATAGACCGCAAGCGGGTAAATCTTGTTGCGCCATCCGGTAAGTTTAACGGTGATTTCATCTACTTTAGTATTCTCGGCAAGATTAAAAGTTATCCAAGAATTGACCTTTTCGCCGTCACTTTTCCATTCCGACAATTCGTTGTCATCGATAGATTTTCCGGCATCTTGCTGATTGGAGCCGGCCTTGATGCCCTTCACTCCGATGGTGCGTCGAATATCCTTGTACGACGGGGTGGACGGTGTCTCGCCACGATCGAGATTCAGTGGCAGCGTGAGCGAGGGGTTATAGCTGCTCGCGCCGTCTCTCGTGTCGATGGCTTGGGTGCTGAGTTCTGTCACGACAGGCTTCAACCCGTCGGCAATGGCCGTCAGAACCATC
>DBQL01000087.1:2258-7453 GCA_002305235.1 Prevotella sp. UBA1395
TCCCGATAGGACGGGCCAATCCTCCTATCCATTCTCCCTCACCACTGAGGTTGAAATTGACCATGCGATTGTCGAGTGGGCAGCGTCGTCCTTGCGCGTCGACAACCTCAAACTGTATCAATGCCATATCCGCGCCATCGGCTTTGAAACCTTCCGGATTCTCCATCACACTGACTTTCAACCGCTCGGGCTTACCTGCTGTCTCGATATGATACCGCAAAACCTCCTTCCCCTCACGATAACTCACGGCCTCAACCCGTCCCTCCTCATATCTCACTTGCTCAAAAGTAAAGAGATATTGATAACTCCGCTTGCCATGACCAACACTTTTCCCATTGACAAAGAGTTCCACATCATCACCGGTTGACACCACATACACCGGCTTTACGGTGCCCTTGTCATAGTTCCAATGGCCGATAATATACGACCCATCCTTCTCAGGGGTCACCCATCCGTTCCATATTACCTGATGCACGAAGAACGCGTCCTTGGGAATCCTCATCGCGTCGGTCACGCCCGAGGTGCGGTAATTGGCCTCGCCACGATAGTGCGTGTTGGTGTCCGAGAATATGATTTTCGTACCACCACTGTTCACCCGCTTGCCCGTACCGGGTCTTTCCACATAATAATCATACCATCTCTCCACCATTCCACATGCCAACGCATCGCCGTTATGGTTGTAATCGGGGGCGGGAGCATTGCGGTAAAGCGGTCCCACACCTTCCTGATGATAGGGATAACTGTAATTGTCCCAATACTTGCGAAGGCCCTCATCCCGATTGTATTCCATCTGCCAATAGGGCTTCTTGCCACTCTTGTTCACGTAAAGCATCTCGCCACCGTACTCAGACTCGTCAATATCAAGCATTTCCCTGCTGCCAATGGCTCGCCCGCCAAACGGGTCATACTCGTCTCTGATCTGTCGCAACTCGATGATATGCTCACGCGAGATGCTCTCGTTGCCACCCTCATAGAAGAGGATACTGGGATTGTTGCGACCATAGATAATGGCGTCACGCATGAGTTCCACACGATGCTCCCATTGCCTTCCGGTCCTATCCTTCTCGGCATCGCCCGCCGGCATGGCCTGAATCAGTCCCACGCGGTCGCAGCTTTCCATATCCTGTTTCCACGGGGTGACGTGCATCCATCTCACGAGGTTGCCCCCCGACTCCACCTGCAACTTATTGCTGTAATCCGAAAGCCATGCCGGAACACTCATCCCCACGCCCGGCCACTCGTTGCTTGTGCGCTGGGCGTAGCCATGAATCATGATGACCCGGTCGTTGAGCCAAACCTTCCCCTCGGCAAAGCGGGTCTTCCTGAATCCAGTACGCATGATGTTTTCATCCATCACAATGCCGTTGTCGGCAACCAAAGCTGTCTTCACCGTGTAGAGATAGCCATATCCCCAACTCCAGAAATGCGCATCGTCGAGCCGCCCCTCGGCGTCCACCACGCGCGTTTCACCGGCCTGAAGCGTATGTTTCCGACCCTCAAACCGGCACACCTCACGGTTATCCTTGTCAAAGACAGAGCATCGATAGATGAACGTCCGCGGTTTGTCGTCGTCATTTCTCACCTGCGACTCGGCATGAACCGTCACCTGTTTTCCGGCAATGTCATAGTCTTTGCCATAGACATATACTCCCGTGGTCTTGAGATTAGAGTACAGGGGCAGCGTCTGATACAGCTTGTCGGTCACGTGCAACCACACATTCTTGGGGATGCCGCCATAGTTGGCGTTGAAATTCTTGTCGTTCCACTGGTATCTTGAGTTTGAAGACCGCTCCCGGTATTCCCACGAACTGTTCACCCATACGGCCACCACGTTGTCGCCCTCCTTGATATAGGGCGTGAGGTCCCATCCGCTTGCCATCACGCCATTCTCGGTGAGGCCCAAGCTATGGCCGTTGATATAAACCTCGGCACCAAACCTTACCCCCTCGAACTCCACAAAATATTTCCTCGACGAGATATTGCTCACCTTGAAATGCTTGCGATACCACAGGATGGTATCGCTCAATTCGTGGATACTCACCTTGAAAGCCTCGGCCTCGTTCCATGCCCGGGGCAGGGTGACCCGTTGCCAATCGTGGTCATCATAGTCTACGGCCTCTGCCCCACGAATATCTCCGAGNNGGCGGACAGAGTGCCAATGCCGTGAGCATCACTAACAATAGTCGTTTGATTTGCATAAATAGATGTTTAACATTAGTTCATGCCGCAAATTTAGGGCTATCGGGGCAAAGAACAGAAAGACAGCCGTACAATTATTGGCAAAATCATACGACTGTCAGTATTTCACGCCACCGGTTCGACTGTTTTTGGGTTGTCGTCCCGGCGCGCCATGCCTGTCGGCATGTGTGAGGATTTAGTTGCCGTCGGGCTTGATGATCTCATATACCGGCGAGTCATACCATTTGAAAGTCTTCCAATCGTCGGGGCGTGCGGGGTCGTAATCCACCCAGTCGGCACGCAGGCCACCCACCATCGGCAGTCCCAACTGCTTCATTCCCATCACGATCATCTTACTGATCTCATAGGCACCATACTGGTTGAAATGCGTATTGTCGGCCAAGGCCTCTGTCTGTCCGGGGTAGGTATTGGCCGGATAATGCACCAATGCCCGTTTGCTGTCCTCCTCGCCGAGCGCTTCAAAGAACGTGCGCGTCATATCGTGAAGCTCTATCAAAGGCACATGCTCTTTGCGGGCCACCATCCTCATGGCATCGGGATAGTCGCCGTGGGTCTCCACAATCTTGCCATTCTCGAAACGACGACGCTGCGTGGGGGTCACAAACACGACATGGCCACCCTTAGCCCTCACCATATCTATATACTTCTTGAGATTGAAAGTAAAGTTGTACCATGCGCCCGCACCGGCACTGCGCTCCTTTTGGTCGTTATGACCAAACTCGCAAAACACGTAGTCGCCTTTCTTCATCATGGTCAATATCTTCTCCAACCGGTTGGAAGCCAAGAACGATCCTGCCGTCAGACCGCTCTCGGCATGGTTAGAGATGGCCACTCGGTCACCAAACCATCGCGGTATCATCTGTCCCCAACTGGCCCACGGTTCCCGGTTTTGGTCTACCACGGTGGAGTTTCCGCACAAGAACACGGTAACTGCCGTCGTGTCACGCTCNNNTAGTCTTTCTCGCGGTCCTTGATCTTCACCGACATCTTGTCTGAGATATAGGGCGACCGCTTGCTGACGATAAAAGAGAATGTCTTGAACTGTCCCTTCTTGGTGGGCGTAGCCTCTACAAACAGTCGGCGGCTCTCGGCCCTGACCACGGTGTTGGCGGCCGACTTGCTGCTGCCCACCGTGACAGTTACCTTGTAATTGCCATCGGGAACCCTCACCGAGAAATAGGCCGGATGGGTGTAAACCTTCTTGATCTCGGCAGCGGTGGGGGCCTTGACATAACTCATCATATCCCACCCGAACCCCTGAGCGTCATTGTAGACTGGCTGCGTCTTGGTCAGATCGAAATCGAAGCTCTGCGCCCCGGCGGTCATCACGCCCATCAGGCATAGAGCAGATAGAATTGTTCGTTTCATTATTGTCACGGTTATCTTGATTGGTTATTTTTGCTTGCGTTTGGTGTCTTTGAGCTTCACGCCGTTGATGGTCACCTTTTTCACGGTCGTGTTCTCAATGAGCGAGTCGACGAAAGCATTCTTCTGGTCTTTCACGTTGATGTTCTCAAAGGTGAAATCCTTAAGCACATACTTGTCTGAAGCACCCACGTCAAAGAAGTTGCGACACTCCATGTCGATATTTTTCATCACGATATTGTTACATTGCGACATCGGCATGTCGGCGCGCTCCTGCCTGTTATAGAACTGTGTCCACGGTCTTACCACCAAGAACGAACCTGTCTTGCCGCTGATATTCTCCACCGTCACAAACTCATAGTGCTGTGGCGTATCGGGGCGCATCTTCAACCAGAGCACCCNNGAACCCAAGGTGAGACAACCGTGCACCACGCCGTAGTGGCAATTCTGTATGATCACGTTATAGTTGGGTCCGTTGTTGGGGTCTTTGTCAGCAAAAGTACCCTTTCCACCCTTCAAGGCAATGGCATCGTCGTTGACATTCATGTAGCATCCGTGCACCAGAATATCGTGGCACACGTCGATGTCGATGGCATCGGTGCTGGGTCCTTTGACCCCTTGGGTGGAAGAATAGATATAGCATCTGAGAAATCTCACATGGTCACTCTTGTACAAATGATTGGTCCAGAACGGACTGTTGATGAGCCTTACATCCTGCACCGTCACGTTGCGGCTGTTGGAGATGTACACCAATCTCGGGCGTTGCTCATCCTTGTTGGTGCAGGCACGGTTCCATTCGCGGCGAATCCAGAATTGTTTCCAGTAGTGATAGCCATTGCCGTTGACCGTGCCGGGGCCCGCAAGCACAAAACGGTCTACGCCATCGACATTGATCAGGGCCGAGAAATACTTGCAGGTCTCTCCCTCGATACGCGTTTCGGTAATGGCAAAATCCTCGATGCGATCTGAACCCTTGAGACATCCGCCCTCCTCGACAAGCAGGTTGGTGCCCTGCTTGAAAAACAGACTGCCCGAAAGGAATGTGCCCCGGGGAATGACCACCACGCCACCACCCTCACGGGCACAGCGGTCGATGACCGATTGCAGCGCACGGGTCTGCACCACCGTGGAATCTGAAGACACGCCATAGTCGGTCACCACATATCGCTTTCCCAGCGTAGCCACATCGACAGAGGCGGTATCTGAAAACCAAGCGTCGATCTCGGTACCGTCGGGCCACAATTGTTTCTTCTCCTTGGCACCCGCGTAAAGACCCAAGGCGAGGAGGAGTGTCATGAAAAATATTCGCTTCATTTGTCGGAATAAAATTAGTTATAATGATAGTAACGATTGTTCAAAATGGTTATCAGCAGATGTTTGTGCCGCAAAATTACGAAAAAAACACGAGTGCTTCCATGCTTTATTTGATTAATGGCCTACGATTTTTGAGAAACTCGCACCTAAAAACCATGTCATGGCGACCGGCAGGCACCTGTGTCCCACCGGTAGCAGCAATCTGTCCGACCGCGAAAAAATAAGGATGAAATAGTTTGATAAAACGCGGTTTTCGGAGCCTCGAGAGGCCGTTTCTGTCTTTTCGTCCCATGATCGGTCGTCAAATCGCGAAAAAC
>DBQL01000119.1:0-838 GCA_002305235.1 Prevotella sp. UBA1395
CGACGACGATGCCGCCGCGGAGATCGCGCGACGAAGTCGAGGCACGCCACGTATTGCCAACGGACTGCTGCGCCGCGTGCGCGACTTCGCGCAGGTGAAAGGTAACGGAACGATTACCACCGATATCGCGCAGTTATCGCTATCGGCGCTCAATATCGACCAATACGGGCTCGACGAGATCGACAACAAGATATTGCTGACCATCATCGACAAGTTTCGCGGCGGACCGGTGGGCGTGTCGACCATCGCCACGGCAATCGGCGAAGACTCCGGGACGGTGGAAGAGGTGTACGAACCGTTTCTCATCATGGAGGGGTTTATCAAGCGCACGCCGCGCGGACGCATGGCCACCACTCTGGCCTATGACCATCTGGGACGCAACCCCTATGACGGCAACGTGATGCAGCAGGAACTGTTCTAAAAAGCAAAAGTATGGATAAAACCGGACTCTTCGTGGGCACTTTCGACCCATTCACCATCGGTCATGACGACATCGTGCGCCGCGCCCTGCCGCTGTTTGACAAGTTGGTCATCGGCGTGGGCATGAACGCCGGCAAAAACCCGATGCTCACCGCCGGGGAGCGCGTGGCGGCCATCCGGCGGGTCTATGCCGACGAGCCAAGGGTCGAGGTGGTAGCGTATGACGACCTCACCGCAGACCTTGCCCGACTGGTGGGGGCACGCTATGTGGTGAGGGGTGTGAGGTCGGTGAAAGACTTCGAGTACGAGCGCGACATGGCAGACCTTAACCGCCGGTTGGGCGCATTGGAGACCATCCTTATCATGGCCAAACCCGAATATGCGGCCATCTCATCGAGTGCCGCGAGAGAGCTGTCAC
>DBQL01000119.1:930-16481 GCA_002305235.1 Prevotella sp. UBA1395
ATGATCAGTTATCAGGCAGACGGCATCGACATGCCGAAAATAAACCATCGGGAGACCTCCGCGTGGATCAAGGCCGTGGCAGAAGCTCACGGACGGCGCGTGGGACAGTTGGGATATATGTTTGTCAACGACGAGAAGATTCTCGAAGTGAACAACGAATATCTCGGGCACGACTATTACACCGACATCATAACCTTTGACTACGACGAGGGAGAGGTCATCAACGGCGACATCGTCATATCCTTGGACACCGTGCGGAGCAATGCCGAACTCTATGGAAAAGACTATGACGACGAGTTGCACAGGGTCATCATCCACGGCATTCTGCACCTCTGCGGCATCAATGACAAAGGTCCCGGCGAGCGCGAGATCATGGAGTCGCATGAGAACGCGGCCCTCGCCATGAGGAAAGGCCGATAGGGCGGCGATCCGGAAACGTGACGCGCTGACCTGCCGAAACGCCACAAGGCCGCACAGCAACACCGCAAAGGCCGCATTATGACACCGCAAAGGCCCGGCCCCGACATCGAGGAGATGCCGGGGCCGGGCCGTGTTATCGGGTCAGGGGGAAGGCTATTCGCCGCCTCCGATGACCTTCAGGGCCTGCCTGACGACATGGCTCTGCTCATTGATGACCTGAAAATACTCACTCATATCCCACAGGTCGCGGGCAATGAGGGCCTTGGTCTGGGTCTTGAGATAGGGCAACGTCTGCCGCAACTCGGCCTCATCCTTGGGCGAGACCTGCACCTTCTTGCCCTCGGCCAGCATCTCGTCGATGACCGATTGGGGCACCTCGAAACTGTTGAGATACTTGTCGAAGGTGGGGTATTGCGCCTTGAGCTGCGCGCGATGGTTGTCTACATATTTCAGGTAAGCGTTGATGATGATGCTCTTGGCGGCGAGGCGGCGATGGAAAGCCGTGTACTGCGTGGTGTCCAAGGGCACGAAGACATCGGGCATGATGCCTCCCCCGCCATAGACCGCACGGTTGCGGCGCAGGGTGTAGTATTTCAGCGAGTCGTCAAAGTGGATGCTGTCGGCCGAATAAAGCTCTCCATGCTTGTACCGGTCGTCAAGTTCAAGCTCGTAATTCCGCTTGTCCCCCTTCTTGTAAGGCTTCTGTATGCAGCGTCCGGAGGGCGTATAGTAATGGGCAACGGTAAGTCGCATCATGCTCCCGTCGGGGAATTCGACAGGCCGTTGCACCAGTCCCTTGCCAAAACTACGGCGTCCCACCACCGTGCCACGGTCTTGATCCTGTATGGCTCCGGTGACAATCTCTGCGGCAGAGGCCGAAAATTCGTTGATAAGGACGATTATTTTGCCTGTGAGAAGCTTACCGTTGCCTCGGGCATGATACTCTTGCCGGCGCACCTTTCGGCCCTCTGTGTAGACAATAAGGTCGTTTTCCTGCAAAAACTCGTTGGCAATCTCCACCGCGGCCTGCAAGTATCCGCCACCGTTCTCCTGCAAATCGAGGATGAGATCCTTCATCCCACGCCGCTGAAGCTCGTCCACGCAGGTCATGAATTCCTTATAGGTGGTCTCGCCGAAACTGCCTATACGGATGTAGCCCACGCCCGGACGGATCATGTAATAGCCGTCGATGGTCTTCACGGGAATCTTCGCGCGTGTCACGACAAAGGTCTGCACGCCGTCGACGCCACGCCTGACGATGCCGAGTTTCACCTTGGTTCCCTTGGGTCCGCGCAGTCGGCGCATGATCTCTTCGCGTGCCATCTTCACGCCGGCGATGGCAGTATCGTTCACCGAGACGATGCGGTCGCCGGCAAGGATGCCCACCTTCTCGGAAGGTCCGTTGGTCACCGGCTGGATGACAATCAGGGTATCAGACTGCATATTGAACTGCACGCCGATGCCTTCGAACGACCCATTGAGCGATTCGGTCATCGACTTGGTCTCCTTGGCGGTGGTGTACGAGGAGTGTGGGTCGAGCTTCTCGAGCATGCCGCGGATGCCATCCTCGACAAGTCGTTGCTCATCGACAGAGTCGACATACATGTTGGTGATGGCCATCTCGGCAATCTGCATCTTCCGAATAGGAGAGTCGGAGCCGAGGTTGAGGCGGAACTGTGCTTCTGCGAGGCTCGGCAGGAGCATCGTCAGAAGCGATATGATGATGAGTTTCTTCATTGCTTGATGTTTCATTGTTCTCTTATGAGATGTTGTTGAATATTTTCACGCAGAGGCGCAGAGTAATCAGAGACTTCGTGTCAGAGGGTTCGCGCGCTGCGCGGAGGGACAAGAGGTCATGCTGTGAGACCTTTTTCACTAAAGACCAAAGAGCTTTGAGCCGTGTTTCTTTACTCTCGACGTATAGCCTCTGTATTGTTATAATATAACTTGCTCGTCACAATCAATGATATATTGAATGGGAATATTGAAAGGATTGATTGGTAAGGAGGGGGCGTTGGTTGTGGATAATGGATGGGGTTGATGCGTATTTGAGGAGACATTGGATGGAAATCTCGGAGGATACTCATGGATTTGAATGGAGATTATCAATAGTGATTCACCACTCTTTGTATCCCGTCCTTGAGCTTTTCAACATCAAAATTGATGAGATAGCCCAACTTAACGTCCACCAATCGCATGTATGTAAGCAATTGTTTGTAATGAACGGGTTGCACTTCCATTACCGATTTAACCTCAACGATCACCTGACGGTCGACCAACAAGTCAAGTCTCAGTTCCTGACCCAATTCTATTCCCTTGTATTTTATTTTGACCGGCACTTGCGTTTCCACCTGAAATCCGTTCAATCGCAGTTCGTGCGCCATTGCCTTTTCGTAGATATTTTCCAACAATCCCGGTCCCAAGGCCGTATGGACAGCATACGCACACGCCAGCAATCGATGCGTATAATCCTGCGTTATGGGTTCATTCCTTTCCATTTCATTCCTTTGTTGATCTATCACATTTATTGCCAAAATCTATCATCATTGCCATTTGGCAATCCCTCCCAACACTCCACAACATAGTATGAGCCTCTCAAAGCGCAGCCTCCGAATACTCACCAATGCAGTATGAGCCTCTCAAAGCGCTGCCTCCGAATACCCACCAACGCAGTATGAGCCTCTCAAAGCACAGCCTCCGAATACTCACCAAAGCAGTATGAGCCTCTCAACGCGCAGCCTCCGAATACTCACCAACGCAGTATGAGCCTCTCAAAGCGCAGCCTCCGAATACCCACCAACGCAGTATGAGCCTCTCAAAGCGAAGCCTCCGAATACTCTGCGCCTCTGCGTGAGCCAACCTAAGCGTCAGCGTGAGCCAACCTAAGCCTCTCCGTGAGCCAACCTAAGCCTCTCCGTGAGCCAACCTAAACCTCTCCGTGAGCCAACCTAAGCCTCAGCGTGAGCCAACCTAAGCCTCAGCGTGAGCCAACCTAAACCTCAGCGTGAGCCAAGAACTCGAACACCTCTTATTCTTCTTGGGCAAGATCTTCCTCCACCACAAGGTTGTCGATGATAAAGTTTTGGCGTTCCATCGTGTTCTTGCCCATGTAATATTCGAGGAGTTTCTGTACTTGGTCGGTCTTGTGCAGGGTCACCTGTTCGAGCCTCATATCCGGCCCGATGAAATGCGAGAACTCGTCGGGCGAGATCTCTCCGAGGCCCTTGAAGCGTGTGATTTCCGGGTCAGGGCCGAGCGCTTTGATGGCGTTCAGGCGCTCCTCCTCGGAATAGCAGTAGAGCGTGATGAAGTCGCTCTTCTTCTCTCCCTTGAGCAGTCGGGCATCGGCATCGGCCACCACCTTCTTATCCTTGATCTTCGTGCGCCGGTTTCGCACCCTGAAGAGCGGTGTCTGCAGCACGAATACATGTCCTTTCTTGATCAGCTCGGGATAGAACTGAAGGAAAAACGTGATGATGAGCAGTCGGATGTGCATGCCGTCGACATCGGCATCGGTAGCCACGATAACCTTGTTGTAGCGCAGGTTGTCGAGTCCCTCCTCGATATCGAGGGCGGCTTGAAGCAGGTTAAACTCCTCGTTCTCATAGACCACCTTCTTCGTCAGTCCGAAGCAGTTGAGCGGTTTGCCGCGCAATGAGAACACCGCCTGCGTGTTCACGTCGCGGCTTTTGGTAATGCTGCCACTCGCCGAGTCGCCCTCGGTGATGAATATCGACGACAATTCCTTGCGGTCGTTCTTGGCATCAGAGAAGTGTATGCGACAGTCGCGTAGTTTCCTGTTGTGCAGGCTCGCCTTCTTGGCGCGTTCGCGTGCGAGCTTGGTCACGCCGGCCATAGCCTTACGCTCGTGCTCGCTCTCCTTGATTTTTGCCTCGAGGATGTCGGCCACGTCTTCCTTATGGATGTGCAGGAAATTGTCCACCTCGCGCTTAAGGAAGTCTCCCACATACTTGTTGATGGTGTCTGCGCCGGGTGCCATGAGCGTGGAGCCGAGCTTAATCTTGGTTTGACTCTCGAAAACCGGCTCTTCGACGTTCACCGCGATGGCCGCCACCATGCCGTTACGGATATCGGTGTATTCGTAGTTTTTGTCGAAAAACTCCTTGATGGTCTTGGCGATGTGCTCTTTGAACGCACTCTGGTGAGTGCCGCCCTGCGTGGTGTGCTGCCCGTTGACGAAGCTATGATACTCCTCGCCATACTGGTTTGTATGTGTGAAGGCGATCTCGATATCCTCACCCTTGATATGGATGATGGGGTAAAGGCAGTCTACGGTCATGTTGTCGTTGAGCAGATCTTCCAGTCCGTTGCGGCTCTTGATACGCCTACCGTTATACATGATGGTCAGTCCGGAGTTGAGATAGGTGTAGTTGCGCAGCATGGTCTCCACGATTTCGTCATGGAACTGATAGTTCTTGAACAGGGTATCGTCGGGTTGGAAGAAGATGAACGTACCGTTCTCGTCGGCTGTTTTCGAGGTCTTGTCGCTGAGTTTCTGTCCTTTGGAAAACTCAATGGTCCTCACCTTGCCGTCTCGGAAGCTCCTCACCTCGAACTTGGAGCTGAGGGCATTGACGGCCTTCACGCCCACGCCGTTTAGTCCGACGCTCTTCTTGAACGCCTTGGAGTCGTACTTTCCACCCGTGTTCAGCACCGACACCGCTTCCTCGAGCTTGCCCTGCGGAATGCCGCGGCCGTAGTCGCGGACGGTCACTCGCAGGTTATCCTCGATGTCGACCTCTATGCGGTCGCCCGCGTTCATCTTGAACTCGTCTATCGAATTGTCGAGCACCTCTTTGAGAAGCACGTACACCCCGTCTTCGGGCAGCGTGCCGTCGCCCAACCTTCCGATGTACATTCCGGGTCGGGTGCGCACATGTTCCATGTCACTCAAATGCCGGATATTGTCATCGGTGTAATCAAGTGAGAGGGGTTGGGAATCGATTTGTCGCTCGTCGGAATCTATATGTTTGTCTTCTGCCATTGCTATGTTGTAAGTAATCTGTGATCATTACGCCCGAAAGGATCATGCGCCTTTACAGCGTCTTTCTGAAACAACGCCTGCGTTTATGGTTGATATGCTCAAACGCGCTCCACTGTCCCTGCACGCCGGTGTTGTTTTCCATCTCCACCTGCGACTCGCCCCATTTGAAACCGGCCTTGATGTATCTCGGGATGAGGTCGGCAAAGATGAGTGCGTTGGCACCCTTGGACCGGTATTCGGGCAAGACGCCGATGAGCAACAGGTCTACGCCCTCGGTCTTTCCAAACTTGATGGCCCTGAGCAGGTGCCACCAGCCGAAGGGGAACAGTCGGCCGCGGCGGCATTTCTGCAACGCCTTGGACAGCGAGGGGATGGTGATGGCGATGCCCACGATCTTGTCATCCTTATTGGCATCGACCACGACGGTGACGAAATCAAAGTTGACCGCCGGCAGGAACATCTTGACATATTGGTCGATCTGCTTGTCGGTGAGCGACACGAAGCCGTAGAGATCGACGTATGTCTCGTTGATGATCTCGAAGAGGCGGCGGCCGTATCCGTTGTCGACGTCTTTACGATTGAGCTTTTTCACCCGCAGGTTATACCGCTGCTCGATCATCGAGGCGAGCTTTGTGAACTTCTCGGGAACGGTATCGGGCATGGGCAGGAAATACTCCACGTAGTCGTTGTCTTTCTCCCATCCGCCCATCTGCTCGATGTGGCGGGGATAGTATTCGTAGTTGTAGATGGTGGCCATCGTGCCGAGTTTGTCGAATCCCCATGTGAGCATGCCCTCGGGGTCCATATCGGTGAAGCCCAACGGGCCCACCACTGCCGTCATGCCCTTGGAGCGACCGTAGTCGGCCACGGCATCGAGCAAGGCGCGGCTCACCTCGATGTCGTCGATGAAATCGAGCCACCCGAAGCGCACGTCGGACTGCGCCCAACGATCGTTGGCACGGTGATTGATGATGGCGGCCACGCGACCGGCCAACCGTCCGTCCTTATAGGCAAGGAAATACTCGGCCTCGCAGAACTCGAATGCCGCGTTGCGGTCTTTGCTCAGAGTGTTCAGCTCATCGTTGTAAAGTGAAGGAACATCGTAGGGACTTCCTTCGTAAAGGTCGTAATGAAAATTGATGAAGCTGTCGAGTTGCTTCCTGTTCTCCACCCTCTTGATTTCTACAGACATGAATGAGATAATGAATTGATGTTTAATGCGTTTTAGTCTGCAAAAATAAGAAATTTAGGGCAGAAAGCAAAAATAAACGCCCATTTTATCGCAACTTTGTTGCCGTGGCGGGCCACAGGCGTGTCACAGGCGTGTATACGGGCTGTCGACAGATGGGAAAATGTGCAAAGAGAGCGGAACCACGCCTCGGCGGTCATGCCACCGACCGGCGGACGCAGGCCCGACACAGCCCGTCGGTGCCGTGGCGCGGGGCTTGGCACGGAGACGGGAAACACAAAAGATTGTCAAGAAAGTTCTGAAAAAAACGGCAAAGAAATTTTCGTCTTCCGGAAACGCCCGTCACCTTGGAAGCGGAGAAAAACGGCAGCCCGCAGCCCCGAAAACGGCATTTCCCGGCGAAAAAGACCGAAAGGCCGTGCGAAAAGACAGTCATCGCGCGACGAAAAGGCCCGCATCGCATCGCGAAAAAGCCCTTATTGCCGCGAGAAAAGATAGTCATCGCAAGGCGAAAAAATGTCAAGAAAACACAACTCGCTGTGTATAAGAGAGTTTAAAGTCGCACATTTTCGGCGTGTAGCGAGCGGGAGGAAGACTGTTTCAGAATACGGCCGGCATACGGGCACAATGGTCAAGGTTTTTCATGGCAATATGTCGTGGGGGCGGCAAGGGCCGCCCCGGTCAGCGCTCGCACAGGATGAGCACGTGCTTCTCCTGCCATGTGGTAGCAAATATATACAGGTTGCCACCATCCTTGATTTTCAGTCGTTTTCTCAACTCGGGCACCGAGAGCGGGAAGTTGCGCGTGGCGATGTTGGCTTGCGTCACGCCCGAAAGCGCCTGTCGCACGTCGCGCTTGTTGAGCGAGCACACGCTGACGATGCGAAAACGACGGCCGGGAAATCGCTCCGCAGGCTCATGGGCGACAAAAAGGTGAGAATTGGGTCCGACGGCAGACAGCGAATATTCGGCCGCCAGCTCGTCGAAACAGCCGGCTTTCATGATGGCGGCATTGGGCACATGAAGCCATCCGGCAAGAGCATCGGCCACGGGAGCCGCCGTGACGGGCAGGCGCGAGGAGTCGAAGGCCGCGGGGGTATAGGCAAACCGTTCGTCGTCGTTGACGCAGTACACCCGGAGCGGACTCTCATCGCGGGTGATGACCATGAGCAGTTCCTTGCACTCGTTGCCGGTCGCGACGATATGCACCTCGCATCCCGCACCCGAGGCACGAAGTCGCCGCACCGCCTCGTGCCAGTCGAGCATGGGCGAGAGCTTGAGCAGCAGTATGTCGCAACGGGCAAGAAGGTCGTCGCGCAGCAGGGTCACGTCGGGCTCGCAGTCGGAGAGGCCGAAGACCTTTTCGCCATGACTGCCCCGTCGCGCCGGGTCCAAGAAAATGACCGTCGGCCGTGACGACGGGCCGGTGGCGGGAAGCGTTTGGAGGAAGTGCGGGGCATCGTCGCAATGGATCTCCGCATGAGGACGGCCGAGAACGGCCATATTATGCCTTGCAAGCTCGCAAAGGCGCGGGTCGCGCTCTACGTACACGGCACGGGCGAAACCGCGCGAGAGACAAAAGAAATCGACGCCATAGCCACCGGTGAGGTCGACGAGCGTACCCGTATCGGCAAGCTCGGGCAGCAACCGGCCTACCACGGCACGCTTGTAGAGCGCCGTGTGCTCGGAGCTGCACTGTTCCATGTTGAGATGGGGCGGGTAGAAAATGTCGTCGTGGGCCGCCCACGTGGGCAACTTGCCACGCGCGGTCTGCCAACCCTGTATTTGGACCAAGGCAAAGGGCAGGTCGACGGCCGGATTGCTGTGCCCCTCCAAGGCAATTTGGCGAATGTCGGATTCGCGGTGCCGGCGAATGAAGGCAAGGGTGGTCTCGGTATTCATATAAATGCAAAATTAATAAAAAACAGATAGTTATTTAGATAATATAATGAAAATTAATCATTTTGGAACATAAAATGCGCACAAAAGGGGTTGCGGCGTATTGAAATTTTCCTTATATTTGCAAACGAAGAAGTACTATTTTTAATCCTTTAAAAATCTACTGTTATGACACAGAACCTTAAAACACTGGCCGGGGTGTTCCAAGAACCGTTACCCCAGTCGACAAAA
The DNA here is from genome assembly GCA_002305235.1 of Prevotella sp. UBA1395. Lineage (GTDB taxonomy): Bacteria > Bacteroidota > Bacteroidia > Bacteroidales > Bacteroidaceae > Prevotella. The sequence goes on from DBQL01000119.1 coordinate 9,675, forward strand.
TCAGAGAATGATCCACCACAAAAGTTAGGTGGAGAAGTTTGGTATCAGTAATCTTCATTGTTTCAGCATGTTGAGATACGTATTACCAGATTGACCCATTCGCGGTACAGCACCGCGACAATACAATAATTCAAGAGAGAGACCGATTGAGGTTTCTCTCTTTTTTGTATTGCGGCCATCATGACGCCGGTATGCCGGTACCCGGTGGTCACGGTATGGACCTCGGGGTTCAAAGCATTGGCGGCCATGTCTTTGTCGTGTCTGCCATGCCACTATATGATAAGGTGTGAGTAGAATTATGATGAGGTGTGAATGGGAGTATGGTGATGTGTGAATGGGAGTATGGTAATGTGTGAATGGGATACGAAAAAGTCCGCACGCCAAAAATGGCATGCGGACTCACGAATAGTATCATGACTTCCTCTCGGAAGAATCTTTGTCTTAATCGGCCAGCTTAGCGGCGATGAACTCGCGGTTAAGGCGTGCGATGTTGGCGATGCTCTCGTTCTTGGGGCATTCGGCCTCGCAGGCACGGGTGTTGGTGCAGTTTCCGAAGCCCAACTCTTCCATCTTGGCGATCATGTTCTTGGCACGGCGGGCAGCCTCAGGACGACCTTGGGGCAGCAGGGCAAGCTGGCTGACCTTGGAACTGAGGAACAACATGGCCGAACCGTTCTTGCAGGCTGCCACACACGCACCGCAACCGATACATGTGGCGCAGTCCATCGCCTCGTCGGCATCCTGCTTAGGAATCAGGATAGAGTTGGCATCCTGTGCCTGACCGGTACGAACGCTCGTATAACCACCGGCCGCGATGATCTTGTCGAAAGCCGAACGGTCTACCATGCAATCCTTGATCACGGGGAAAGCGGCCGAACGCCACGGCTCCACGGTGATCACGTCGCCATCGCTGAAACGACGCATGTAAAGCTGACAGGTCGTAGCACCCTGACCCGGACCATGAGGATGACCGTTGATGTAGAGCGAGCACATGCCACAAATGCCCTCGCGACAGTCGTGGTCGAACACGAAAGGCTCTTTGTTATCTTCGATAAGCTGCTCGTTGAGAATATCGAGCATCTCGAGAAAAGAGGTGTCGCCGGGGATGTCTTTCATCTCGAATGTGTCAAAATGACCTTCTGCTGTGGGACCATTCTGACGCCATACTTTCAATGTGAATGAAATATTTTTGTCCATTGTCTTGATTCCTTTGTTATGATTTGTAATTTCTGGTCTGAACCTTGATAGCCTCATAGTTCAACGGTTCTTTGAGCAACTCGGGAGCTACATCGTCTGAGCCCTGATATTTCCAGCAGCCCACATACATGAAGTTCTCGTCATCGCGCTTGGCCTCGCCCTCCTCGGTCTTGCTCTCCTCACGGAAATGTCCGCCACAACTCTCGTTACGGTGAAGGGCATCGTATGCCATCAGCTCGCCCATCGTGATGAAGTCGCGCAGGTGAATGGCCTTGTCAAGCTCGACATTCAAGCCCTCCTTGGAACCGGGAATACGAACATGCTCGTTGAATTCCACGCGGATCTGCTTCAACATCTCAAGAGCTTTCTTCAGTCCCTCGGCGTTACGGGCCATGCCTACGTAGTTCCAAAGGATGTTGTAAAGACGCTTGTGGATGGAGTCGACACTCTCGTCATGATACTTGGAGTTCATCAGGCGATCGATTTCGGCCTGCACACCCTTCTCGGCCTCTTCGAATTCGGGGAGGTCTGTGGTAAAGCGGGGAACAGTAATCTGGTCAGACAGATAGTTCTGCATGGTATAAGGAATCACGAAATAACCGTCGCTCAAACCCTGCATCAAGGCCGATGCGCCGAGACGGTTGGCTCCGTGGTCGGAGAAATTGCACTCGCCAAGGGCAAACAATCCCTTCACAGAGGTCTGCAACTCGTAGTCTACCCACAGTCCGCCCATCGTGTAATGGATGGCAGGATAGATCATCATGGGAGTGTCGTAGGGGTTATCGTCGGTAATCTCCTCGTACATATCGAAGAGGTTTCCGTATCTCTCGGCCACACGATCACGACCCAATCGCTGGATGGCCTCAGAGAAATCGAGGAACACGGCGAGACCGGTGTTGTTTACGCCAAAGCCATGATCGGTGCGCTCCTTGGCCGCACGAGAGGCAACATCGCGCGGAACGAGGTTACCAAAGGCCGGATAACGACGCTCAAGATAGTAGTCGCGGTCTTCCTCGGGAATATCGCGGCCCTTGATTTCGCCTCTTTGAAGCTTCTTGGCATCTTCGAGTTTCTTGGGCACCCAGATACGGCCGTCGTTACGAAGCGACTCTGACATCAGCGTCAACTTAGACTGCTTGTCGCCGTGAACGGGAATACAGGTCGGGTGAATCTGCACGAAACAGGGATTGGCAAAATAAGCACCCTTGCGGTAAGCCTGAATGGCNNGTGGCGAGACAAACAGCGTGCGCCGCATAGCGCTCGAGTTTGCCGGTAACGAGGTTCTTGGCAATAATTCCGCGAGCACGGCCATCGATGATTACCACGTCCTCCATCTCGGTGCGGGTGTGGAGTTCCACCGTACCGTTGTTCACTTCCTTCATCAATGAAGAATAGGCACCAAGCAGAAGCTGCTGGCCGGTCTGTCCCTTGGCATAGAAAGTACGGCTCACTTGCACGCCACCGAAAGAGCGGTTGGCCAGCATTCCACCATATTCACGGGCAAAAGGAACACCCTGAGCAACACACTGATCGATAATGGCGGCACTCACTTCAGCAAGTCGATACACGTTGGCTTCGCGTGCACGGTAGTCGCCTCCCTTAATGGTATCATAGAACAAACGATAGGTTGCGTCGCCGTCGTTCTGATAGTTCTTGGCGGCATTGATACCACCTTGCGCGGCGATGGAGTGCGCACGGCGCGGACTATCCTGTATACAGAGGTTGATAACATGGAATCCCATCTCTCCGAGTGAGGCCGCGGCACTGGCGCCTGCCAATCCTGTTCCCACCACGATAATATCGAGTTTGCGCTTGTTGGCGGGGTTTACAAGTTTCTGATGAGCTTTATAATTGGTCCATTTCTCAGCCAAAGGGCCTTCAGGAATTCTTGAATCTATTTGTGACATAATCTTTTCGTAATTATGATTGGTGATTTATGAATGGTATATTAAGCAAGGCACATACTCGGGGCAAAAGCAAGCCAGAAGGAGAGTACGAGCAAAGCGTACACGCCCATGAGGATGGTGACATACACAATACCGATGCACTGCCAACGCTTCAACCAGATTTTTCCGCTGATTCCTAATGTTTGCATGGAACTCCAGAATCCGTGTGAAAGATGGAACCAAATAGCAACAATCCAAATCAAGTAGAGAACGGAGTAAACCGGATTGGAGAAAGTCTCCTGAATCCAAGCGAAACCGTCAGACGGATCATGGGCAACCTCGATCTCTGCAAGCTCCGCGAACATCATGTGTCCCCAGAAATTGTACAAATGAAGGACCAAACCAAGCAAGACAATGAGTCCCAACACCAACATGTTTTGGGACGCCCAGCTCACCTCAGGACGGCGACTTGTCACCTCATAACGCTGGTTTCCACGAGCACGGCGGTTTTGCGCGGTCAGGATAAAAGCGTAAATGATATGGACAACGGCCAAGAATGCCAAGGCTGCCGTACCGAGAACGGCATACCAGTTGCTTCCCAAAAACTTGCACACTTCATTGTAAGCGTCCCCTGAAAAGAACGCGACAACATTCATGCAACAATGGAAAGTGAGGAATAGAATAAGGCTAATGCCGGTCAACGACATTACTACTTTTCTACCAATCGGAGAATTGTTTAACCACATAAATGATTGATTTTTAAATATTTAACTGTTAGATATAATCTAAAGATTGGTGTAAATTGCTTTCTTGAGAACCGTCATCGTCGAACCGATACCATGTATTAGGTATCGCCCCTCTGCATTTTGAGTGCAAAAATACTACTTTCTAATGATAAATCAAAGTAAAACACGCAAAAATTCGATTTATTTGAGTACTTTTGCGCAAAAAGAAAAAGCAGCGATGAAATTAAGTTTTGACGTGATTGTCATTGGAGGAGGACACGCCGGATGTGAAGCAGCCACTGCGGCAGCAAATATGGGTGCCCGCACGTGCTTGGTGACTATGGACATGAACAAGATTGCGCAGATGAGTTGCAATCCGGCCGTAGGAGGCATTGCCAAAGGACAAATCGTCAGGGAAATAGATGCTTTGGGCGGACAGATGGGCATGGTGACCGATGCCACAGCCATTCAGTTCAGAATGCTGAACAAGGGCAAAGGTCCGGCCGTATGGTCTCCGCGGGCCCAGTGCGACCGCGAGAAATTTATCGTGGAATGGCGTCGACACCTTGACCGCACGCCCAATCTTGACATCTGGCAAGACCAAGCCGACGAGCTTATCGTAGAGAATGGCGAGGCCGTGGGGGTGAAAACCATCTGGGGCGTTACCCTGCGAGCCAAGTGTGTCATCGTCACTGCCGGCACTTTTCTCAACGGATTGATGCACATCGGGCATCATCGGTATCCCGGAGGGCGCTGTGCAGAACCCGCCGTAGCGCATTTTTCCGAATCCATATCCCGTTGGGGCGTGCGTGTGGGGCGTATGAAAACCGGCACCCCCGTACGCTTGGACAAGCGCAGCATCCACTTTGAAGATACTGAAGAACAGCCGGGGGAAAACGACTTCCATCGTTTCAGCTACCTCAGGTCGCACCCCACGCTGAAGCAGCTACCATGTTGGACGTGTTACACCACACCCGAATCACACCGCATTCTCCGTGAGGATGTGAAAAATTCCCCATTGTTCAACGGACAAATCCAATCCACCGGACCACGCTATTGCCCGTCGATAGAGACCAAGCTCGTGACATTCCCGGACAAGGACCAGCACCCATTGTTCATCGAACCCGAGGGCGAAGACACCAATGAGATGTATCTCAACGGGTTCTCTTCCTCCATGCCGATGGACACACAGTTGAATGCCCTGCATCAGATTCCGGCGCTTCGAGACGCGAAGATCTACCGCCCGGGGTATGCGATAGAATACGATTACTTCGACCCGACACAACTCAAGCACTCATTGGAGTCTAAGATCATCTCCGGACTGTTCATGGCCGGGCAGGTGAACGGCACCACAGGCTACGAGGAAGCGGGCGGTCAGGGCCTTGTTGCAGGTATCAATGCCGCCTTGAAATGTGCGGGAAGCGACCCGTTTGTGATGAAAAGAGACGAGAGCTATATCGGTGTCTTGATCGACGACCTCACCACCAAAGGCGTGGACGAACCTTACAGAATGTTCACCTCAAGGGCAGAATATCGCATCCTGCTGCGCCAAGACGATGCCGATGCCCGTCTCACCGAGCACGCCTACGCTCTGGGATTGGCCGACCGTGAACGCATGGACTGGTGGCTGCAAAAGAAGAATGCCATCGAGGAAATCATCCGTTTCTGCGACGAAACCCCGGTCAAGCCGTCGGAAATCAACTCCGCTCTCGAAGCCATCGGCACTGCCCCACTCCGTATGGGCTGCAAAATATCCGATCTTATCGGCCGTCCACAGCTGACGATGGACATGCTTTCCCACCTCATTCCATCACTGAAAGAGAAGATGAACGCCGTGGCAAACCGAAAGGAAGAGATATGCGAGGGTGCAGAGATCCGCATAAAATACAAAGGATACATAGAGCGCGAGAAAGTCATTGCCGATAAAATGCACCGATTAGAGAATATCCGAATCAAAGGACGATTTACATATAGCGAGCTTAAGGAGATCAGTACCGAAGGCCGACAGAAACTCGAGCGCATCGATCCCGACACCTTGGGCGAGGCCAGCAGAATCCCTGGCGTGTCACCGAGCGATATCAACGTGATGCTCGTATTGTTGGGCAGATAATCCGATTAAAAAGAATAATCTGACGATAAACAAGCCCATCATCGGAACCGACAACAATACTTAGTCAAAAATGAATATCACTTCATCTGTTTACCATTGCCCGTCGAACCGAAAATAAAAATTATAAGATTTGGGCATAACACACCATGCCACTGTTTCAGGCCAAACGACATGCCCTTTTTGCATTTGTTTCACGTGAAACCAACATACGAATAATTCACTGAAAAAGAAACATTTAAGATTAAAACAATATATCAAAGATGAACAATCCCATTTTACTCAAGCACCTGAGGAGCATCCCCGATTGGCCGATCAAAGGGGTCAACTTCAGAGATGTCACCACATTATTCAAGACTCCGGAATGTGTTCGCATTCTGAGTGACGAGATGTACGACCTGTATAAAGACAAAGGCATCACCAAAATCGTAGGTATTGAGAGTCGCGGCTTTGTCATGAGCTCTGCCCTCGCCTATCGCATGGGCGCAGGCATCGTGCTGTGTCGCAAGCCCGGCAAACTGCCATGCGAAACCGTTCAAGAGAGCTACGCCAAGGAATATGGCATCGATACCATCGAGATCCACAAGGATGCCATCGATGAAAACGACGTGGTACTGCTCCACGACGACCTTTTGGCCACCGGTGGCACGATGAAAGCGGCGTGCGACCTTGTCAAGAAGTTCAACCCCAAAAAGATTTATTGCAACTTCCTCATAGAGTTGAACGAGGAGTTTCCGCACGCGAGAGACACCTTTGCAAAAGACGTTGAGATCACAAGTTTGTTGAAATTCTGATTCGACCGGCATTCGAGCAAAGACATATCACCACATCACGCTATCCCCGAAAGACAGGAATCTTTCGGGGATTCTTTGTTGAAAGATGCAAGACAAAG
>DBQL01000119.1:16489-16676 GCA_002305235.1 Prevotella sp. UBA1395
TGTTGGAAAGGAGCGAATCAATAAGCGAAAAACACAAAAAAAACGTTCTTATCTCGCGCAACCCGTAAATGGCATGCCACAGTATTGGTACCGGTTACTCGCAAGCCACGCCCCCACTTCCCTGTTCGCTCGAACGAAAACAGCAAGAAAGAACGCCAAAAACACAATATGCAGCCAACACCATCGC
>DBQL01000035.1:0-6444 GCA_002305235.1 Prevotella sp. UBA1395
GCCTTCCAAATGGTCTCCTTGGCGGCATTGATCTCTTGGAGTTTCTTCTCCGCCGCCTTGCGCACGTCCTCGCCCAAGGTAGCCACACGGTCGGGATGGTGTTTCAGGGCGAGCTTGCGATAGGCGGCCTTGACCTCTTGGTCGGTGGCTTGCGGACTCACACCGAGCACTTGGTAGGCCGCGTCGAGATTGGTACCGGCATCGCGGAGGTTGAGCATCGAGTTGACATCTTGCTCGCTCAGTCCCATATTATAGGCGCATTCCTTCAGTGCCGACACCTCCGCGTCGACCACAATGCCGTCGGCCTGCGCGATCATCACAAGGAAACTGAGCAGCTGCAGACGCTGCTCATAGCTCAAATGCTGTCTGACCTGCCGACAACTGCTCATCACCGCGCTGCGGTATTCGGCCTGCCCGAGTCGCGATTGCTGCTCGAAGAGCTTGAGAAGTATCTGCTCGCCGTCGACGACGGCATCCTCGCCAAAGTTGGTGCGGAGCCACTGTCTGACAAGATTCATCTCGGAGTGCATCACCTTGCCATCGGCCTTGATGATGTAACTGGCCAAAACCAGCAGGGCAAAACGGAAGGCGTTGCGTTGCCCCTCGTATGTGTATTCCTGCTCGGAACGATATTGCTGTTGGCCGTAGGCATCCTGCCTGCCGTGAGTGTCGTCAAAGAATCGGCCGCGGTTGGTGTCGATATCGCCATTGTTGGTGTCGAACAGCGACCCTAAGGCATACCCGGCCAATGCACCGAGCGGACTGCCTGTGACGATGAATCCTAAAAAACCTCCTATCCATTTTCCTAATTTTGCCATATTGTAGTAATGTGTTCAAAGCGTGACCGAAATATGGGTGGGGTGCGTATGCTATCGAGGGGAGCACGGTGAACATACCGGACACACGGTTCTTGTTGATGCAAATATAGCAAATAAATCGCTTTTAAATTTCCTTTTTGATGAAAAATAAGTAACTTTGCAACATAATTTAAAACAAAATCAAGCATATAATATGAACATCGCCATTGCATTCATCGCTTTTCTCGTGGTTGCCCTCGTGGCATGGGCTGTCGGGGAGTTGAACTATAAGAATTTTAACTACGTGGAAGACGTGCCCCATCATCCGGACCCTACGGCCCATCAGGGTGGTGAATACGTGGAAATGAGCCTGCGCGACATTCTGCGTGACAACAGCACCAAGGGCTACGATGCCGTGGGGTAAGACCCTCGGGATAGAAAAATAGGCCGAGAAGTGGGAAAATCTAATGGAAAGGCGAGGGATGTGCGGTGCTCATCTCTCGCCTTTTCGATTATTTTGTTAAAGTTCTTCGTACCTCGGGATGTGGTCAAGGAACAAATATTTTTTACCGTCATAGTCCATCTTGCAACAGTAATGTTGCAGTCCGTTCGACACGATGAGATAGTCGGCATGGAGCAGAAGATTATACGCGGTGATCTGGTCGAACACTTTCTGGGTGAGTGCGATGGTGGGTGCCTTGTACTCGATGATCATCCGGGGGTGGAGTCGCTGGTCGTAGAGCACGCTGTCGGCACGCAATTGCTTTTGCCCCACTTGCAGTTGGATCTCATTGGCCAGCAGCGTGGCGGGATAACCGAGGTGCCCGATGAGGTAATGAACGAAATTTTGGCGAACCCATTCCTCGGGGGTGAGCGACACATAGCGGCGCCGAAGGATGTCGAAAACGCGAGGGTGCTCTCGCGTGCCCTGTAATTTTATATCAAAGGTGGGAAGGTTTAATGGAATCATTTTATTATCTTTGCATAGATTCTACCGGCTGCAAAGATAAGGAAATGTGCCGAGAATAGATAAATGAACGATAGAAATTATGCCTGAAAAGAAAGCTGCGACGACTTTTGACGCGATCATGCGTGACCTGAAAGATGGAATTTACTCACCTATATATATATTGATGGGTGAGGAATCGTATTATATCGACCAAATCAGTGACTACATCCAGAACCACAGCATGAGCCTCGACCAGCAGGCGTTTGACCAAACTGTGGTGTTCGGAGCAGATGTCAATGCGGCGCAGGTGGCCGATTTGGCTATGCAATATCCCATGATGGCACCAAGGAAGGTGATCATCATCAAGGAGGCGCAGGCCATGAGGTCGTTTGAGAAATTGGAGAAATATGTCGAGAAACCGCAATCACGCACGGTGCTGGTCATCTGTTACAAAAACGGAACGATGAACCGACGCTCTAAATTCGTGGCGGGAGTGGAACGCATCGGGGTGGTATTCGAAAGCAAAAAAATGCGCGAATGGCAGCTGCCGGCATATATTCAGGGGTATCTCAAGAAGCATGACGTCACCATAGACGAGAAAAGTGCCAACATGATGGCAGACCATATCGGGGCCGACCTGAACCGCATGAACTCGGAACTGGATAAGCTCCTGATCTCGATTCCGCAGGAAGACAGACGGATAACGCCGGAGATGGTGGAGAAAAATATTGGTGTAAGCAAGGACTTTAACGCGTTTGAGTTGAGAAATGCCATTGTCAACAGGGATGTGTTCAAGGCAAATCAGATCATAAAGTATTTTGAAAGCAATCCCAAAGCCGGCTCCGTCTACTCGTTTCTGCCGTTGCTCTTCAATTTCTTCCAAAACCTCTTGATTGCTTTTTATGCGCCAAACAGGGGAGACAAACAGTCGGTTGCCGATTTCCTTGAGTTGAAAAGTGTATGGGGGGTGAACGACTACATGGCCGGAATGAGAAACTATACCGGCAAAAAGACATTGCAGATCTTGTCGAAAATCAGAGAGACAGACACCAAAAGCAAAGGCTTGGACAATCCCAACACGTCGGCCGGGGACCTCATGAAAGAACTCATATATTACATTCTGCATTGATAACCCGTGGGCTAAATATTTCTTTCCTATAACCTAAGTAATTTTTATTTACGCCTTAGACGATACCGGTCTGTGGTGAAAATAATTTTTTTAGCGGTAAAAACGTTGCATGTTTCAGACCGTGTAGATTCTTTTCATCCTACCTGCGAGTTCATAACCTTCATCCGCAGCATATAAATCATGCAGCTGTGGGGCTTCCTTCTTCTTCGATGAACAGCCTCTTTGGTTGTCGGTAAATTTTTGAAGTGGGTCGATCGAGACGTAAAAGAGCATGTTCAGGGACGATATGAGAGAGGTTTTAGCTCTTTTTCATCTACTTTTAAGTCTCGAAAACCACTCATTTGAAGTCCAAGCCCTGTCTTTTCGCCTCGTTTTTCTTCTAAAACGGAAGTTCTGCATGAACAAGATTTTCGACTTAACTTCGCTATAATAGGGTAGTTAAGTGTGTTTAACCCCCTCTGATTTTCGCGTATTTCAGAGTGCATTTATCCTCGCGCGAAATAGCGCGAAAATCACGAATTTTATCCATTCTCCAATCAATACGATTTGAAGTTTGCATTTATTAAGGTTTTGTATTGTGAATTTAAGGACATAAATTATCAAACCCAAAGTGTATATTTGCGAATTTAAAGAATAAACAGAGCGATAATTTATTCATTTAAAGAATAGAATATTGATATGCAAATCCAAATATTCACATTTGAAATTCTTGAGATATAAATATGCAATACGATAATATGATATATAAATCATTGAAAACCAATGTGTTTTTGATGATAGCTTTAGTATTTTATACCAAAATCTAAATATTATCTTTCCAAGTCGTGTATATGATATGATTTATCACATCGTATATCAATGATAACAGTTTTAAGGCCAAATAGTTGTAATAATTGGATATATCCATTCTTTGTCAAGATTCTTATCTAAGTTTCATATTTGCAAATTCGAATCAGATTAAATACGATTTAATGGTTTGTATTCGTGAATTTTGATATAAAAATCTACATTTTTAGATATTAAATTTTAAGATAATGGTTTGTGTTTTCGGATTTTTTCCTTTAACTTTGCAAATTAGTTAGTAATAGCGTAAAATGATGCTTTTATGGCCTTTACGCTAAAAATTGAAGGTATGAAAGATCGAATCAAGAAGGTAATGGAGACTCAACACATGTCTCAAAAAGTGTTCGCGCAGTTCACCGGAATATCTGAGGGATCGCTAAGCGGTGTCTTTAATGGACGGACGAGGCCTACTTTACAGATGGTCGAGTCAATCCACGCACGACTTCCTCAACTCTCTGTTGAATGGTTGATGTTTGGAACGGGACCTATGTATGTCGATGAGGCTGCGTCGGGAGCATCTTCCGACCATGAGAAGAAGATGGATTCTCCTACCCTTTTGGACGTACAGTCTCCTGATCAGAATCCCTCTCTTTTTACGGTTCAAGAGCAGTCAATGATTAATAGTGCACAACAGGCACCATTAAATACCCCTAAAACTATTGTGAAATATATTGACAAACCGGAGCGTCACATCACCGAGATCAGGATATTCTTTGATGATCAGACTTGGGAGACGTTTGAGCCTAAGCGCTAAGTTTTCGGGGAAGTCTGTAAATCTTCCCCGAAAATTGTCTATCTTTGCATGTAGTTAATCCTTCAAAGATAGCTTTATGACCAAGTATTGTAGTGACCTGAGCGTAAGTTCAGTGGAAAGGCTAAGTTCGAAACACGTTTTGTTGAAGTTGACGCAGGCCTCCCCTTTCCCTGAAATGTTTCCCGGTCAGTTTGTAGAAATAAGAGTAGACCATTCGCCCACGACCTTTCTTCGTCGCCCCATTTCTGTTAATCTTGTGGATACTGACAAGAACGAGATGTGGCTTCTTGTCGCAGCGATAGGCGACGGTACCCGCGAGTTGGCGGAATTGCGTGTCGGCGACAGCGTGAATTGCGTTTTCCCACTTGGCAAGGGTTTCACCGCGGCAGAGACGTTAAAAGGCAAGAGGGTGCTCCTTGTGGGCGGAGGCGTAGGTGTTGCGCCCATGTTGTTTCAAGGTCAGAAGATTAAAGACGCGGGTGGCACGCCCTATTTCCTCTTGGGTGCGCGTAAGGCTGAGGACCTATTAGAGCTTGATTATTTCAAGAGAACGGGCGAAGTGTATATCACAACGGAAGATGCCTCGGCCGGAGAGAAGGGTTATGTTACCGACCATTCCATCCTAAAGACCCTCGATTTTGATTTTATCCAAACCTGTGGACCCAAGCCAATGATGGTCTCCGTGGCCCGTTATGCCCGCGAGCGGGGCATAGCCTGCGAGGTATCGTTGGAGAATCTTATGGCTTGCGGCATCGGAGCATGCCTGTGTTGCGTAGAGAAGACCGACGAAGGCAATCTTTGTGTTTGTACCGAGGGCCCGGTGTTTAATATTAAGAAGTTGTTATGGTAGATTTAAATGTAAACATCAATCAATTGCATCTCAGCAATCCGGTGATGACCGCAAGTGGTACTTTTGGTTACGGTTTGGAGTTTCAAGACTTGGTTCCGTTAGAAGAGATTGGCGGAATCATCGTGAAAGGCACCACGCTTCAGCCTCGTGAGGGCAACGATTACCCCCGAATGGCCGAGACACCATCGGGTATGCTCAATTGTGTTGGGTTGCAAAACAAGGGCGTGGACTATTTTTGCGACCATATTTACCCGCAGATTAAAGACATCAAATCGCAGATGATAGTCAATGTGAGTGGCAATACACCTGAGAATTATGCCGAGTGCGCCGCCAAGATCGATGCCTTGGACCACATCCCGGCCATCGAGCTGAATATCTCATGCCCCAATGTTCACGAGGGCGGCATGGCTTTCGGAGTGACCTGCTCGGGTGCCGAGAGTGTGGTAAGGGCCGTTCGCCGCGTCTATCACAAGACGCTTATCGTGAAACTTTCACCCAATGTGACCGACATTTCAGAGATTGCACGCGCCTGCGAGGCAGAGGGTGCCGACTCCGTTTCGCTCATCAATACGTTGATGGGAATGGCCATCGACATCGAGCGCAGGCAGCCCAAGTTGAGCATTCGTACCGGCGGACTGAGCGGTCCGGCGGTCAAGCCGGTTGCCGTTCGCATGGTGTGGGACGTGGCCCATGCCGTGAAGATACCCGTTATCGGTCTTGGCGGCATCATGAATGCGGCCGATGCCATCGAGTTTTTCATGGCCGGGGCGACGGCCATACAGATTGGAACTGCCAATTTCATCGATCCCACGGTTACCTTGAAAGTGAAGAACGGCATTGCCGAATGGCTTGAAAGCCACGGCTGTCACAGTGTACGAGATATCATCGGCGTGGTGTAGGTGGGTCGTTGGCCGATCGTTCGTGGGGCTGCCGCAATATCAAAGCCGGTTGCCCGAGAGCCTCTCGAGCGTCGCACGGTCGGCATTGCCACTGTCGCCACTCCTCCGCTTGCCCATGACATGCGTGCTGTGAGAGCATCGTCATGCCGATGACGCAAGTTTGTCATGCCGTATATACCGGTCCGACAAGCCACTATATATAATATGGTATAGACAGGTTGTT
>DBQL01000035.1:6471-10041 GCA_002305235.1 Prevotella sp. UBA1395
AAAAAATGTGGGGGTTGTCAAATAGACAGCCCCCAACCAACACAAAAACTAAACTAGACTTAACTAAACCAATCAAGGATTTTCGCAAAGGCCTGACCAGTTTATTGCGCAAAGTTACAATATTATTCTGATAGTTGTAGTGAGTAAGTGTTAAAAAAATGCTTTTCTCACAAAAAATATCATAGATGTGTGGATTTCCCCAAGAGGTAATTGTCCAAAATGACCATTGCGGCCATAGCCTCTACAATAGGCACCGCCCTTGGGAGCACACACGGGTCATGTCTTCCTCTTGCGTTGAGCGTGGTGGGGTTGCCGTTCACATCTACCGTGTGCTGTTCGCGCAGTATGGTCGAAACGGGTTTGAAGGCCACCCTGAAATAGATGTCCTGACCGTTTGAGATGCCCCCCTGAATGCCTCCGCTGTGATTGGTTGCCGTAGATATTCGTCCGTTGTCATTGATGAATACGTCGTTCTGCTCACTTCCCCGGGCACTCACACCATCGAAGCCCTCGCCATATTCGAATCCCTTCACGGCATTGATGCAAAGCATGGCAGCTCCCAGTTGGGCGTGCAGCTTACCGAATTCAGGCTCTCCCAAGCCCACCGGACAGCCTTTGATCACGCAGGTAATCACGCCCCCGATGGTATCTCCCTGATCCTTAACCTCCAATATCAGCTTCTCCATCTCCTTGGATTTCTCGGCGTCGGGACATCTCACCACACTGTTTTCCACCGTCGAAAGGTCATAGAGATGATAGTCGCGCTCGAGCTTGATGTTCCCCACCTGTGAGGTGTAGGCCTGAATGGAGATGCCCAGTTGGCGCAACGCCAGCTTGGCCAAGGCCCCCCCCACAACCCTACTGAGTGTGATTCGTGCCGAGGAGCGGCCTCCGCCGCGATGGTCTCTGATGCCGTATTTCTTGGTGTAGGTGAAGTCGGAGTGCGACGGCCGAAACACTTGCAGCATGTTGTCATAGTCTTTGGAGTGCTGGTTTCTGTTGAACACCACAAAGCCGATGGGCACTCCCGTGGTCTTACCGTTGAACACTCCGCTCAGCAACCTCACCTCATCGGCCTCGTTGCGCGATGTGGTCACCTTGCTTTGTCCCGGTCTGCGGCGTGCCATCTCCCGCTGAATAAATTCCATATCGATGTCGATGCCGGCCGGCATGCCGTCTATCACCCCGCCCACGGCCTCACCATGACTCTCGCCAAAGGTGGTGAGCGTGAAGATGTTTCCAAATGTATTTCTCATTGTCTCTCTTTTGATAAAAGTCGGTATTGTTGAATCCTACAAAAAAACAGGTCGTCACACGACCTGCTTCCTTTAGTTCTTGCAGTTGCAGCGGTCGCCACTTCCGTGTCCTCCGCCACAGCATTGTCCGTCCTTGTGGCCTCCTCCGCAGCATTCGCCGTCCTCATGGTTGCCGCATCCGCAGCCCCCTTCGCCGTCGCCATCACCGCATTGGCAGTTGCCGCCACATCCACATCCGCTGCCCTGTCCGGTCAGATCCTCCACAAACCGGCTCAGCTCCTCGTTGGTGGCATCTCGGTTCTCATTGATCTTGCCTATGAAATTCAGGGTCTTGCCGGCCAAGGGATGGTTCAGGTCGATGGTCACCTTGCTGTCGGTCACGCTCAATACCCGTGCGGTGAACCGCTTGCCGTTCTCGTCCTGCATGGGAATCACGGCATCCTGATACACGTTTTGCTCGTCGAAGCTGCCGTTCACGCTGAACATTTCTTTATCCATGTCGAACACGTTCTCGTCGACATACTCCCCGTAGGCCTGTGCCGGGGTGAGCACAAAGTCAAACTCACGGCCGGCCTCGAGGTCCACTACCTGACGCTCGAAAGCATCGAGCAAGATGCCAAGGCCGCTGATAAAGTTGAAAGGCCGGGCCTCGGTGGTCTCTTCCAACAGTTCCCGCTGCCCGTCGGTCACATCGTAGAGCTGATATGACGCATTGATATATTTATTGGGTTTCATAAACTTTGTTTTAAGTGAATAATGATAATCCTTGCAAAGATAGCTTATTTTTTTGAGAATACCCGTTTTCCATCCATTTTTGTTGCTATTCCGTTTTTCTGCCACTTCATTTGTCAGCTCTACTTGATTTGGGTCAAAATATAAGCTGTTTGCGTGCACAATCTTCAAATTTACTTGCGGGTTATGTCAAAACCTCCTATCTTTGCATCAGAAATCAAGATGATTTCATAGGATAACAAGTTAAATGAGGGTTCGCAAGAAGATGAGGCGACCCGGTTAAAAGAAAGGTAAGAAGATGAAAAAGATTGTATTATCATTGGTAGCCATGATGTCGATGACCGTGGCATTTGCAAACGAGAGTGAGAAGACCCCTGAGGTGACAGCCACCAATATGGTTCAGAACTATGACATGCGTGTGAACTATCGCAATTTGGCCAGCACGCTCGACCTGAACGAGTATCAGATGGAGGCCGTGCAGTTGATTCACGACAAGTTTGTGAACGAGATGAAGAGTGCCGCCAATGCCGGTGAGTCAGAGCGTGAGTCATTGGTGAAGAAGGCTGCCGACAAGGAACTTCAGTATATGGGTTATGTGCTCAACGGCAAGCAGTATGACAAGTTCTCGAAGCTGCTCAACCTCACTTTGAGCAATCGCGGACTGCTGAAATAAGACAGAATATTACATATTTGAGAGAATAATGAGCGCGGACTCCATGCGGAGCCCGCGCTTTTTTTGTCAGAAAGATTCACAAACATTAATTTCTCCGTAATCTTGCCACCAAGGCATTGCGGTGCACTTGGGCAGCCCTTGGAAGAGTGTTTTTGTCGAGATTCCGCGGTAAGGCGTCGCGATTAAGGCCCAATCGTCTCGCCAAAGCGTAGTGATCGCCGCACGAAACGGGCTTTATCGCGAGCCGATTGGATAGTAATCGCAAAGCGAAAAGATAGCAATGGCCCGGCCAATATGATTTCTTGAAATGCAGCCGGCTGATTATCAGCGCATTGTGAAAAACCTGTTTTTTGACGATTTTTCACTCGCTCGACCCATCGGCGGGCCGGAATGGCAGCAGCAGGGCGATATTCAATATTTTTCATCGATATTTTTTATTGTCTCGACAGTCATCGCCCCGCTTTTTCGGGAGGTTTGCCGGTCTCTCCGTCTGTCTCTCACCGCCACCCGTCACCGCGCATGAGATATCCGGGGGCATGCCTGTTGTGCCCGTTTTCACCCTGCCGGCTCCCGACTTCTTGCCCCGGGCGGTGGTGTCGCAAGGGTGAGTCTGCGGCCTGATGCCCTCGAGAGGGGATGGTCGCAGTCCCATTTTTTTTGAAAACCACCACTTTTAGGTATTGCGGCTTTTGCAAAATCACCCTATCTTTGCAACCGTAATCAATCAACAATTAAAACATCAGATATATGAGTAAGACAATAGTAGTATATGGTTCATCCACGGGAACGTGTGAGGCCTTGGCCCAAACCATCGGCGAGAAGGCCGGGGCAGAGGTGATCGAAGTGACCAATCTCAGCGCATCGCAGCTCGAGGAGGCCGACAACATCATCTTGGGATCATCCACATGG
>DBQL01000148.1 GCA_002305235.1 Prevotella sp. UBA1395
ACTCCGTCATAAGTTCCGATGGCTTGTGTTCCCCTTATCTTGACACTTCTCGCCAGCTGAAGGTCGGACCGTGAACGCATGTAGAACAAACGGTCGAAGCTCCATCCGAACATATCGGTATCCCAATGTGAGAAGTCTAATTCTTTTTCAGGCAGGGCTTTGAAGTCGTAGAAGCCATAAAGACCTAAGGCTTGGTAGTAGCCCGACTGCCAAAATGTGTAAGGGATTTGGTTGGGATACACGTTATTGAGAGTCCAATTGTGGGCATGAATGGCGTCGAGACTCTTGTCGTAGAGAACGGCGAGGAGCTGTGCTTTGGCCGGTTTGCCGTCGGGAGAGAGCATGTTCAGCGTCCATTCCTCTTTCTGTCCGGGAGTGAGTTTGTCGCGGAAGGTCTTCCACGAGAGGCGCAGGTGATTGTCGGGTGTGGGGCGTTGGAGTCTCACGGTGTGGGTGTAGAGCACGCCGTTGCGAACCCATGCCATGTTGATGAGGATTCCGTCACCGAAGGATGGCTTGTAACTGATCTTCTCGGTATGTACCTCGTTGCTCAGCACCTTGCTGCCTTTGGCCAACACTTTGTTGCCGCTGAAGATGGAATAATAGACGTGTGTATCTTCGTCTGAGGTGCCTACCTGCAGGTAGATGGGCTTGCCGTCAGCGGGGAAACGGTCGCCGGAGACATGGAACCAGTCGTGAGTCTCAACCACCGGCTTCTTGTCGGCATAGCTGAAGAGGATGACTGTCTGTGTCAATGAGTCGTCCTCGCAGATCGATTCCAAGACATGCTTGCCCGAGGAGAACTTCTGGTCGAGGGTGATGGACTTGTTGGCGGCCGCGATTTTCCACGGTCCGCCGTCGAAACGATATCGCACAATGCCCTCGATCTCTTCTCCGGAGACGTTCTGTCGGGTAAAGGTGAGGGTCTTCAGGCTGTCGCGAAGCTGCTTGGTCGGCAGGTTGCTTGAGAGGAACGAAGACCGGTTGCTCAGCGGAAGAGAGGTTTGTGCCTCATGGGTCTCGCCCGAGATGTCGGTCACCTTGGCATTGGCCACCATATTATATATGATGGGTCGGTCGAGGTCTTGATTGTCGGGATAGACCATTGGCATTTTTACCATGAAGCTGCCGTCGTCGGATGTCACGGTGGAGTCGGTGATCACTTGGCCGGGGCTGATGCTTCTGTCATGGAAGAACCATCTGCTCAATCTGCGGTCTACGGTATATTCCACCTTGGCTCCCTGCACCGGTTGTCCGGCATAGCTCTTGGCCATGCCCCTGACGATGACGGTGTCGCCGGCATGATAGGCTTCCTTGTAAGGTTCAAACTCTACTTGGAAGGTGGGCCGTTTGTATTGCTCGACATGGAAGTAGGTGTTATAGGAGGTATGGTTGCCTTGAACGACGAGTCGGTAATCGCCCGTAAGGCCGCCCTGCGGAAGCGTGAAGTTGGCAGATGCCGTGCCCATGCGGTCGGTGCGAACAGTCTGTTCACCGATTTTTTTGTTGTTGGCATCAAAGATTTGGAAGCTGATTTCGGTGTCGGCACCGGCTTGGGAGGTCTGATTGTCGATGTTCGTGCTCCATGCAATGGCGGCGGCATGCACCTGCTGTCCGGGACGATAGATGCTACGATCGGTATAAGCCCTCACACGATGATTCACGCTTGGCCGGTCCCAGTTGTTGTATTGTCCCCATTGGATTATTTTTCCGCCGGCACGGTCGTTGTCGGTATAGGCATAGATTCCTACGCGCTGTTTGGACTTCTGCCAATAGGCCTCGCCGTTTTTGTTGGTGGTCAGTTGTTCAATAACGGGTTTCTCGTTATCATAAAGAGTCTGCGGGGTTAACGTGATGTGTGCTCCCGACACCGGCTTGCCTGTGGTGGCATTGACCACGACGAAGCGGGTTTGGTTGTCAGGGTGACTCTCACTCATCACGAAAATGTCGCTCACGCGCAGCAACTCACGCTGAGGGGCGATGTCTTTGTTGTCGGTTGTGGCTTCGATGAGATAGACACCGATGGGCATTCCCTCTAACATGATGGAGTCGGTATTCTCTTTCCATGCCGGCTGTCCGATGTATCGGCGTGTAATGCCCTGCACCGTGCCGGGGAAAATAAGCTTTTGTAATTGGGCGTAGTCTTCTTTGTTCTTGGGGTCGAGGTCGGTGTCGCCATTCACGTTGAGGCGATATACGTTTACGTAAAGCTCGGAGATATTGCGAATGTTGTTCACGCGCAGCAGTCGTTTGCTTTGCGGCAGCAACATCATTTGGCCGATATTGATGTTGAACATTGGCCGTTGAAGGTCGCTCAAGGCGTTGCGAAGAATGTTCATTCTGAGCCATGAGCCCCAGCGGTTAAGGGCGTAATTGATATAGTTCACACGGTCTTCGGCGGTGGCATCGGACGACCGGGCCATGAAATGGTAACGCTCGATGGCCAACTCGCCGGCCTCACGGATATCGCTGTACTCATTGATGAGTGAATCGACAATTTGCAGGTATTTTGACTTCTTGCACTCACACTCTCCGCTCTCACGCTTGGCGATGATCTCGTAGCCGGCCGCAATACATGCGGCGGCACGATTGCCGCGCTGCGTGTAGAACTCTCGCAGGGTGGTGAAGTTGCCGGCCTCGAAGCCCAAGACGTGCAAGAGGTCGTTGTAGAAAATCTTGCTGTCGATGCCGTTGAGGATGGCCGGTTCGAAAGATCGGCTTTCGTTGCGGGCCAACAGTTGCGGGTCGGCCAGTGAAAGGGCGAACCATTCACGGCTTTTGGCTTCGCCGTTGGGTTTCAGTTTATAGAGATTGCCCAACACAGAAGCATACACGGCCTTGAGCACCGGGTCTTTGAGAGATTGCGCTTTTTGTTCCAATCGGGCAAGCTCAACGTTGGAAGAATCGGGAGATATCTGTGTGCTCACACTGGACTGCATCAGTTGTGCTTTGAGCAACTGACCGTATTGCGCTTCGGCTTCAGCCTTGCGGACAATCTGTCCAAGCAGTTCGTGTTGTGTCTTGGGGAGATCCTTACTCTGTGCCTCGGACACTTTTTTCCAAAGAGATGAATAGCTTTGACCAAAAAGTGATATGGGCACAAGCATCATGGCAAGAATATTGAAAAACTTTTTCATACGGAATTCTAAAGTTGATAATACTGCAAAGATAAGTATTAATATTTAAAATGGACGAAAGAAAACCAATCATTTATTATTTTTTCAACTCTCATGTAATGGCTCTGACAGAGCATTTTGCAGAGTAATGGATATCTAATGGTAGCATGAAAAACAAAAAAAGGAACCTACTCATCACGAGCCGGTTCCCTCAAAAAACAGTAATTAACTCAAAATTTATAATCTATTGACTTTTGTTCTTTTGGTATATCACATACGCTTGCTTAACGTTGAAATTGTCATATTTATTTTATCAAATTAAATTTTTAATTTGTATTAACAATTATTTTACAAAATTGCTCGAAATTAATCGGTGTCACAGGGTGTGTTTCAGGAATTGGAAGCCTTGAGATATTGCTGCATTAACCATTCGTTTTGGGCTTCGATGGTCATGTGACTGTTGTCAAGCTCAAGGGCATCGGAGGCTTTGCGGAGCGGAGAAACATCCCGATGGGTATCGATATAGTCTCGTTCCTGCACGTTTTTGAGTATTTCGGCGTAGTCGGCAGGCTGTCCTTTGGCTTTCAACTCATCGTATCGGCGCTGCGCCCTCACCTCCGCGGAGGCCGTAACGAATATCTTGAGCTCGGCGTCGGGGAACACCGTGGTGCCGATATCACGTCCATCCATGACGAGACCTTTGTCCAATCCCATTAGCTGCTGCTGTTTCACCATTGCTTCACGGACAAAGGGAATCGTGGCAATAGGGCTGACATGCTGGCTCACTTCCATACTGCGGATGCGGTCTTCGACCAGTTCGCCATTGAGATAGGTATCGGGTTTGCCGGTGGTGGGATTGAACTTGAATGTGATGTGTACGTCTTGCATCTGGCGTTCAAGCTCGTCTGTTCGCACACTGCCGTCCTCATTGAAGAGATGATGGGTCATGGCATACAGTGTTACAGAACGGTACATCGCGCCCGTATCTACATAAACATAACCGATTTTCTTGGCCAAATCCTTGGCCATCGTGCTTTTGCCACACGAGGAGAAGCCATCAATGGCTATCGTAATTTTCTTCATGATGCTATGAAATGATATTTTTTTACAAACAATAGGCAAGATTCAATACGATACTTGAACTGGAAATATGATATTTTCCGTATGCAATATTGAGTTTGAAACGTTCGAGATTGAGACCTGTTCCGAAAGACAGACCGGCCCCTCCGCTGCTTTTTTTGCCGTCGGAGGAGGTGATTCTCATCTCATTGGCGCGTCGGAAATTGTAGCCTGCGCCTATCCAAAAGTTGTCTGAGAGCAGAAATTCCGCGCCAAATACAATATGATTGATCAGTTTGTAGTCCAAATGATTGAGGTCTACAAATGTGGCTGACAATCGGAGGGGGGCGGTTTGGAGGCGTTTGGAAATGCCGGCCTGAACGTCTACGGGCATTTTTTCGAAATTCTCGTCGTAGGCTTTCAACTGTCCGCCAAGGTTTTTGACGACAAAGGAAAGCGACCAATCACGGTCGGGATCATAATAATTGATACCGAGATCGACACCAAATCCAATAGAGTTGTAACTTCCAATGGAAGACGAAATGAACTTCGCGGCGATGCCACCGGCAAAGCGTTGGCCCAGCATATAGGAAAAATAACCGGCCATCGAGATGTCGCGGGCAGAGAATTCTCCGGTTTGAATATTGTTCTCGTTTACCTCTTTCATCTTCCCATAGTCAATAAACTGACCTGAAACAGCCCATGAAGCCCGCTCTTTCACCACGCGATTGAATGAGGCGCTGGCAGTATTGGCACCCGACATGTAATTCATATAGTTCAGGTTGAGGGTCTTGTCGGAAACGGAAGACAGAAGGGCGGGGTTATGGAAAATCAATGCTTCGTCATCCTCGATTAGCGTCACGTTGTCGCCTCCAAGTGCCGCGGCATGGGCGCTGACGGGAAGTCGCAGAAAGTTATATTGCGTTTGACTCTCGTTTTGGGCAGAAGTGGGAAATGCGCAAAGGGTGAGCAGGATGGCAAAAACGGCTTTTTTCATTTAATTTTCCTAATTATTCGGCAAAGATACCGCTTTTTTCAATATTTGCTGTAAATTTGCAAGACGATTTCGTATCAATAACGAGACGATCAGAATAATATTGCAAATGGAAATCAAGAAGAGCGATACGGCAAATTTGGAGAACCGGCATTTGGAGGGTTTCCTTCTCGGTTTGGTGTTCGCCTTAGCATTATTATTCACGGGTTTGGAGTATACCACACGCCCTTCGCAGGCAGATCAGAATGACGATTTGCTGGAAGACATGACCGAGGAGATGGAACTTACTCCGGCGATGGATACGAAAGATATGATCTCTGCTGTCTCTGCGCCCGCATCGAAGTCTGTAACCCAACGGGTTATGGAGGTTGACCATCCTGCCGATAACACTGAAAAAATGGCCCCTGTTACCAGTAAACTCCTGATTGGCGATGGAGAAGGCGAGGCCAAGGATGCTAACGTGACCGAGGCTTTGCCCCAGACACCGGTTGAGCAAGATGATAATGTGTTGCGCACGGTAGACACGGTAGAACAGTTGCCGGAGTTCCCCGGCGGAATGGTGGAGTTTATGAAGTGGTTGACGCGTAATCTTCGCTATCCCAACATGGCTTTACAACAGAAGATCGAGGGTAAGGTTGTGGTGTCGTTCATTGTGAACAAGGATGGGTCGATTGCCAATCCCAAGGTGGAAAAATCCGTGAACCCGATGTTAGACAATGAGGCGTTGAGAGTAATTCGCATGATGCCGAATTGGAAACCCGGCATCATGGATGAGAAACCATGTCGAACAATGATTGCCATACCCGTCAATTTCAAGATATAATGACGTAGATTCACTATTTAGAACCAACTGATATGATGAAAAAATATACAGCCGATGAACTGTCACAGATGGTCAATGACTATATCGCACAACTGAAGTTCGACCGTCATCCTACACAACTTTATGAGCCGATAAGGTATGTGCTCTCAATGGGCGGCAAGCGTGTACGGCCTACGTTGATGTTGTTAGGATACCAACTTTTCAAGGACGACCCTGAAACGATCTTGAATCAGGCTGCTGCTTTGGAGACTTACCATAACTTTACGCTCTTGCATGACGACTTGATGGATCATGCAGACCTTCGTCGCGGACGTGAGACCGTTCATAAAAGATGGAACGCCAACCAAGCCATTCTCTCGGGAGACTCCATGCTTGTGCTGGCATATCAGTACATGTCGACTTGTCCTGAGGAAAAAATGAGACCCGTACTCAATCTTTTTACGCGTACGGCATTGGAGATTTGGGAGGGTGAGCAGTATGATATGGATTTTGAAACGCGTAATGATGTCAGCGAGGATGAGTATATTGAGATGATTCGCTTGAAGACAAGCGTCTTGTTGGCGTGTGCTTTACAGATTGGCGCTATCATGGCAGGGGCATCGCAAGAAGATGCTGACAACCTGTATATGTTTGGTGAACAGATAGGCTTGGCGTTCCAGTTGCAGGACGATTATTTGGATGTTTACGGAGATCCGGAGGTGTTCGGCAAATCGATAGGTGGAGACATCACTTCCAACAAAAAGACATTCATGCTCATCAATGCGTTCAATCGTGCCAATGAAATACAAGCCAAGGAACTTCATCGTTGGGTCAACGCCGAGACTTTCGACCGCAACGAGAAGGTAAAGGCGATGACACGGTTGTATAATGAGATTGGAATCGATCGGCTTGCGCTGCAAAAAATAGAGTATTATTTCAATCAAAGCAAACGTTATATCGATGCGGTGAGAGTGGATGAGACACGTAAAACCGAGCTACGTGCATACGCAGAGCGCATGATGAAACGTAAATATTAATCTCATAGGACATGTTTCGATTCGTTGATACCCACGCCCATCTTGACGGGGAAGAATTTAAGACAGACCTGCCAGAGACCATAGCTCGTGCGAAGGACGCCGGTGTTGGTGCCGTTTTGGTACCCGGAATAGATGTAAAATCTATCGAGTCGGTGATGGAGGTCAGCCGAGCTAATCCCGGATATTGCTTCCCGATGATAGGTCTCCAGCCCGAAGAAGTGAAGGATGATTGGGTCGACGTGTTGGCTCTCATGAAACAGCGGTTGCATACCAATTTGAAATCGGAGTCGCATACTCCTCTTAAATATATAGCAGTAGGCGAGTGTGGCCTCGATTTCTATTGGAGCAGGGAGTATGAAAAAGCCCAGTTGGCTGCATTTGAAGAACAGATACATTGGTCCATCGAATATCGATTACCATTGATGATCCATTGTCGGAAGGCCCAAAATGAAATGTTGCGCGTCATGAAACCTTATGCCAAGGAGCTTCCGGGTGGCGTGTTTCATTGTTTTACCGGCAATTCCAAGGAGGCAGAAGCCTTTCTGAGTCTCGATCGTTTCTGCCTTGGTATCGGAGGCGTATCAACGTTCAAGAGTAGTCATTTGCGAGAAGACCTTCCTGCGGCAGTACCCTTGGACCGTATTGTTCTGGAGACTGACAGTCCCTATATGGCTCCGGTGCCTCATCGTGGAAAGCGCAACGAGAGTGCCTTTGTGAAGTATGTTTTAGAAGAATTGGCCCAAAGCTACGGCGTGTCTCCACATGAACTTGCCACGATAACCAATGCGAACGTGTTCCGCTTGTTTGGAGTGGATGTGTCTTGACAAATGTATTGCTATCCCTATTGAGCCGATTGTAAACATTAAAGAAATATAAAAATCAGTCTATTCATGTATTTTTTAAGCAAAATGTAATACTTTTGCACTCGCAATCAGAATTGCAGGATTAAAGCATATAAGGAAAGATGCTCGAGTGGTTGAAGAGGCACGCCTGGAAAGCGTGTATACCCCTAAAGGGTATCCGGGGTTCGAATCCCCGTCTTTCCGCAAGGATGTTTAATCCTTTTTTATTTTCGGATTAAACCTTTACGTGGAGATGAAAAGCTTGATACTACGTTTTATATTACTCATTTCCTTTGTTTTCACCGGTTATCTCACTCAGGCGCAAACTGCATCCGCAACCCAAGCCAAGCAGACTGCTGTTGCCTCTCAATCGGTGTCGGCCGGCTCCGCGGATACAACAGCAATGGTCGACGACTTGGATAGCGCTTCAGCTGAGCAGATGCTTGATGATAACATGGCTGCAATTGATACCGCATCCGTGGCCCCGGTTGAGAGTATGGGCCTCCACAAGACCCTCAAGACCAAATTTATTGAAGGAGATGCCGGGTTCATGTCATTTGTGGCATTGGCCCTTGTGCTTGGTTTGGCATTTTGTATTGAGCGTATTATATATTTGAGCTTGTCTGAAATCAATGCCGAAAAGTTCATGCGCGACCTTGACAGCAAGATCATCTCGGGTGATATTGAGGGTGCCAAGGAACAGTGCCGCAATACCCGTGGCCCGGTGGCATCTATCTGTTATCAGGGCATTGAGCGCATTCACGAAAGTATAGAGAATATCGAGCGATCGGTTGCCAGTTACGGAACGGTTCAAAGTGCCAATCTGGAGAAGGGATGTTCTTGGATCACTCTTTTCATCGCAATGGCCCCGTCTTTGGGTTTTTTGGGAACCGTTATCGGTATGGTCATGGCCTTTGAGCAAATCCAAATGGCAGGCGACATCAGCCCCACCATTGTTGCTGCCGGTATGAAAGTGGCGTTGATTACCACCATTTTTGGTATCATCGTGGCTTTGATCTTACAGATTTTCTACAATTATATATTGTCGAAGATTGAGCATCTCACCTCACAGATGGAAGAGTCTGCCATCAGTTTGTTGGATAGCATTGTAAAATATAAGATAAAAAACTCATGAAGTCAGACATTCGCAAATGGAAATCCCTGCCAACGGAGAAACTGTCTTCGAGAGTGTTCTATCCGTTGGTCGTCCTATGTGTCTTGGTGTTTGCCTTATTTTGGTTTGTGGGTTACGACCGGATGTTTGCAGATAACCCCAATTTCAATGACCCGTTATTCACCGATGCCCTTCTTGTCTTGGCCTATCTGTTGACCCTTGCCTCTGTCGGCTTGGGCGCATGGTCGGCGTATCGCACCATATCGCTCAGGGGTAAGAGTGAGAGTCTGAACAATAATATTCCGGTAAAA
The DNA here is from genome assembly GCA_002305235.1 of Prevotella sp. UBA1395. GTDB lineage: Bacteria > Bacteroidota > Bacteroidia > Bacteroidales > Bacteroidaceae > Prevotella. Next base: position 9,276 of record DBQL01000148.1, read on the forward strand.
AAGATCGGTTACAGCGTCGTTTTAGGCTCGTTGGCATTGATGATTCTCACGTTTGTTTTCGGTTCGGCACATGCAATGTCCGTCAACCGTGTGGTATTCAGCGATTGGTTTTGGCTGAAACTCTCCGACATGTTCATCAACACCTCGTTGATTCTGCTCCTTGTCGCTATTGGTGCTGTTGTCTTTGGAGCCACAAGATATATTCGCAGATGAGATTTTACCGTCGTAAACATAGTGTTCCGGAACTAAATACGACATCAACGGCTGATATATCCTTCATGCTATTGATATTCTTTTTGGTCACAACCAACATGGATGTGGACAAAGGCTTGACGCGGCAGTTGCCTCCCGCTACCCAACAGGAGCAGCAGGAGTCGTTTGTTGCCAAGGGAACGCTGATGACTTTGCGACTCACGGCCGACAATAAGTTGTTGATAGACGGCCGTCCCACCGGTTTCAATCGGTTGCGAAAGCGTACCATCGACTTTGTCTCTCAGGTGGGCAAGAAGCATCTCATCAAGGTCGATGTCGATCCCTCTGCCAACTATGAAGTATATTTCAAGTTGCAGAATGAGTTGGTTGCGGCTTACAATGTACTAAGAAACAATACCGCACAGCGGCTTTATCATCAGGACTACGCCCTCTTGTCCCGGTCTGAGCGCGAGCGGGTAAAGGACGAATGTCCGCAACGAATTGCCGAGCAATATAACGGAACGGCAGTCACCCCCAGTGCCTCGGAGCAGAAAGGAGGAAAGCCATGAGCATGTTTCGTCGTCGCACCCATCAGGTGCCGGGGCTGAACACAGCCTCTTTGCCCGACCTGATATTCTCTGTCCTGTTTTTCTTCATGATTGTCACCCACATGCAGAAAGTGGCAGTCAAGGTGAAGTACCGGGTGCCACAGGGAACCGAGCTGACGAGATTGACCAAGAAGACAGCCGTCACCTATATCTATATAGGTCGTCCATTGGTCGGCTCAAATCAGCATTTGCCATCTGCCACCCGTGTGCAGCTGAACGATAAGTTTGTTTCGGGCAATGAAATCGTAGACTATGTTTCGGCGGAGCAAAACCGGATGTCGCCCGATGACCGTATGCAAATGACCGTGTCGATCAAGGCAGATGTCAACACTCCGATGGGCATCATATCAGATGTCAAGCAGTCTTTGCGTCAGGCTAAAGCCCTGCGAATCAGTTATTCTGCCGAGGAGGTAAAAAAATAATACAGTCTTCACGGCGTTCGTTCATCTGCATTTATATTCGTGGACACATCTGTTTTGTTAATAAATGTGTCAATCTGTAATAAAAATAGAGTTTTTAATTGTAATCTTCGTTATTTATTACTACCTTTGCGCCAAAATTAATATAGTATATGGCACACCATCAATTAGACTCGTTAGATAGAAAGATTCTTAAACTTATTGCCACCGACGCCCGTGTTCCTTTTCTTGAGGTAGCGCGAGCCTGTAATGTCAGCGGTGCGGCTATTCATCAGCGTATCCAGAAGCTCACCACATTAGGTATTCTGAAGGGTTCTGAATTTATCATCGATCCTGAGAAAATAGGCTACGAGGCCTGTGCTTTCGTGGGTCTTTTTCTTAAAGACCCCTCCAGTTTCGACGGTGTTGTCGAGAAGCTCAGGCAGATTCCCGAGGTGACAGAGTGCCACTACACAACCGGCGGATATGATATGTTTATCAAGATCTACGCCAAGAGCAACCATCATTTGCTGAATATCATCCACGACAAG
>DBQL01000083.1:0-2942 GCA_002305235.1 Prevotella sp. UBA1395
CCGAATATCTTCGAGATTTTCTTGTACTTCTCAATGATGCCATAACAGTTTTTCAAACCGAAGCCATGCCCGCCCGTATAGGTGCGGTCGAACACGTGCGACAGTTGCTCGGCACTCATTCCGCGTCCGTTGTCACAGATGCTGATCTCCACATAGTCGGGTGCTTCGGTGGCGCTCACTGCCACTTTCCCACCCTCGGGCGTAAACTTCCGGGCATTGTCGGCCATCGTGTTGATCATAAAGAGTGTCAGGGTTTTATCGGCCTTGACGATTGCAGAAGATGAATCCACCTGAAGGTCGATGCCCTTGATCTTGAAACTCATTCGTCCACGCGCCACGATATCGAAGAGCATCTGCAACGGAAAGCTCTCTATCTTGAGTTGTACCTCGCCCTGCCGCATCTGTATCCACTGCGTGAGCACGTTGTTGTAATCATTGATACTGTCGGTGAGTTCGGCGATATACTGGTAGCGTTGTTTTCTTACCGATTCGTCCTCGTGGTCTTTTTGCAGTCGGCCAACCTCGTTTACCATGCGGTCTATGAACGGCATGATGCCGTTGACCAACTGTATCTTGGCCCGCTGCTCGATATTGGTCCTGCGGTTTTGCTGCAGATGCAGCTCCACAACATTCGACTGTTCTTGTATCTCGTCGTACCTCTCTTGTGCCTGTTCGGTCTCGATGGCATTGCGCTCACGCCATTCTTTGAGGGGTTCGAGCAGACTGTCCAAGTCGAACCGTGCGTCGTTGCGGCGACGCATCAGGTCGAACACATAGAGCAACACGATGACGATGATGATCATCAGGATTACCGCGCCCAGCATATAGTTGAGTTGACGAGACGACCGGTCGAGCTGTGCGGCCCGCGCTTCCAACAGCCGGTCTTGCCGGGTCTGCTCTTGCAGGTCGAGGTAGATATTGCGATTGTAGTCGCTGCTCACCTTGTCGTCGACCGCCGAATGCACCAAACTCAGCTGTTCGCGTATGGAGGCGACAAGGTCGGGAGCCTGATTGATGGCACGATTGGTTTCCAATGCCCGTCGGAGACACACCAAGGCCGACCGGTAATCGTTGATGTGCCAATAGCATTCGGCCAATGTACGGTTGGCGCCGGCAATCTGATACACGTCGCCATACAGCGTGAACAAGTCGAGTGAACGCTGTGCCAAGTTACCCGCCAAGAGGCTGTCGGGCATGTGGTCCACGTTGATGAAGTCGATGACCGTAGCGTTATTCCTGATCAGAGTGTTTCTTGGGGCAGTCTTCTGCAAATGCTCGCTCATGGCTTGGAGCGCCTGCGCCTCCCAAAATACGTACCGATGCTGCGCGGAGACCGTATAGCAGCGTGCGAGATACTCAAACTCTGTCTGCGCGATCTCCTCGGGCGTGCCGTCGGTGAGGATGCCTCCCGCACCGATGTTGTACCAATAGCAGAGCAGCTGCGCGGTGTCACGCTCCACCTCTCCCAATGGGTCGATCTCGTAAAGGGCATCGACCGACTGCTTGGTGAGTCCCACATAATAGAAATAAGACGATGAAACGATGCTGTACTCAGACTTGGCATAAATGAGCCTCTGGTACTGATGCGGCGACAACTTGTCGGGTTCGTCGGCAATTCGCCGCAGTCGGCGTGTCGCCCGCTCACGAAAACCGTAGAAATCCTTGTTGCGTGACCGGCGCTGACAAAGTCGCATCTGCTGAATGTCGGCCACAAGAAGCTCCACCTGATTGTTGGTGGTCTCGCCCACTTCGTTCAGCAGGCGGGTGGCCTCCTTATACTCCATTTTGGCAATGTGCACAAAAGCGAGGTTGTTAAGAGCCTCTGCCTTGTCCATGTTGCAACTGTCGGCGAGCCGCAAGGCCGTCTCGGCATAATAACGTGTAGAGTCCAAATTGCGGTAATGATAGCTATAAGCCAACTCGTTCAACTTGTCGAGTTTCTCCATGTTCGGGTCTTGGCAAGCCGAAAGCACCGTCATGACAAGGGTCATGAGCAACAGGATTATGGTCTTATCATTGCGCAATGGACATGAAATTAGAAGTGAAACGAAAAGTCACGAATTGAAAAACGGAGAATCCTGAGCCTCTATCTTTCAATCCGTGACCGATAATATCGAAATCAATTATGCGCGGGCGTCCTTGATATAACCAAGGGCTTCGGCACATTTCTCAGTGATAGCCTTCCAGTTTTCGGCCGCGATGACGTCTTTGGGGAAGAGCTGTGAGCCCATGCCTACGCACAATACGCCACTCTTGATCCACTCCGTGAGATTCTCTTTGTCGGGAGAAACGGCACCGGTAACCATGATATTGGACCAGCGCAAGGGCCCAAGCACATTCTTGACAAACGACGGACCACCCACGTTTCCAGCCGGGAAAACCTTGGTCACGTCGCAACCGGCTGCCTGTGCATTGCTGATTTCTGTCACGCTGCCACAGCCGGGCGAATACGGAACGAGTCGGCGATTGCACACAGGAGCGATCTCGGGCACGAAGTTAGGACCAACGATGAAGTTGGATCCCAACTGAATATAAAGGGCTGCCGTGGGTGCGTCGATCACCGTTCCGGCACCGAGAACCAACTCGGGGCATGCCTTGTCGGCCCACTTCACCAATTCGCCGAAAAGCTCATGGGCGAAATCGCCACGGTTGGTAAACTCGAACACACGGACACCACCGTCATAACATGCCTTGATGACATTCTTGCATACGTCGATATCCTTGTTGAAGAACACGGGAACCATGCCTGTGGCTCGCATGGCCTCAATCACCTGAATCTTGTTAAACTTTGCCATTATGATTTGTCAATAGTTAGTTGATTATCTCTGTACCCGACCGTTGGCATTGCCTCCGGCCAGACTCTCCACCTCTTCAACGCTCACAAGGTTGAAATCGCCGGGGATGGTGTGCTTCAATGCTGAAGCTGCCACGGCAAACTCAAG
>DBQL01000083.1:3076-5991 GCA_002305235.1 Prevotella sp. UBA1395
TCCTGCATCATACCCTTAAAGATATTGTAATAGCCCGCGGCATCGGTCTTACCACCCTCTACATCGGCATCGGGCTTGAAGCCGAGGCACAGCTGTGCGTCTTCTTCGTTACCGATACAAACATCAACATACTGCATCAAGGGGCGCATCACGGAGATGGCTTTCTCTGAAGTCCATAGTTTTTTACGGAAGTTCAGGTCTACCGAAACGGTAACGCCGTGACGCTTGGCAGCCTCGCAAGCGAGCTTGGTGAGCTGTGCAGCCTTATCGGAAATGGCAGGAGTGATGCCGCTCCAGTGAAACCACTGCGCACCTTCCATGATGGCATCAAAGTCAAAATCGGAGGCGTCGGCCTCGGCTATCGAGCTGTTGGCACGATCGTAAATCACCTTTGAGGGACGCATCGAGGCTCCGGTTTCCGCATAGTACAATCCGACACGGTCGCCACCACGAGCTATAAACTCAGTATTCACACCATAACGGCGCAAGGCATTCACCGCAATCTGACCGATTTCGTGTGTCGGCAATTTGCTCACGAAATAGGCATCATGCCCGTAGTTGGCCACACTAACAGCCACATTGGCCTCTCCGCCACCGGGGATGATACGGAAATGGTCGGTCTGAATGAAACGGTCGTTGCCCTCCGGAGATAAGCGAAGCATAATCTCACCTAATGTTACGATCTTTGCCATTGTAATTTTAGATTTTAATTTTTAATGTTGTTGTTTATAGATTAATTCTAATGTTTGCACGGGCAAAAATAGAAAATTATTTTCATATACGGGAAATAAAAAGATAAAAACATTGTTTTTTCCCAAATATTTTGACCACTAATAAATACAATTCAACTTTTATTACTATTTTTGCAAGTATATTTGGCATGAAGCAAATGGTAGAAAAAATACGAATCAAAGACATCGCCCAGCGGGCCGGAGTATCAGTTGGTACGGTCGACAGAGTGCTGCACGAACGCCCCAACGTATCGCCAAAAGCGAGATTAAAAGTGGAAAATGCGCTGAAAGAAATGAATTATCAGCCCAACATGTATGCCTCGGCTTTGGCATATAACAAGTCTTACACTTTCCAAGTGCTTATACCCAAACACGAGCAAGTGGCTTATTGGGAAGAAATAGAAGAAGGAGTGAAGATGGCACAAGAGGCATCGCGCGACTTCAACGTCAAAGCCAACATCTTATATTATGAGCGTTTCGATGAAAACTCGTTCATCAGTGTATCACAAGAGTGCCTGAACTCCCATCCCGATGGCGTGGTTATTGTGCCGGCCGACTTGGAAGTGACCGCACATTTTACCGACAAGCTGCATGAGTTGGGCATTCCGTTCGTGATGCTCGACTCTTATATGCCCGACTTGAAGCCCTTGGCCTTCTTCGGGCAGGATTCCTTTTCGAGCGGATATTTTGCCGCCCGGATGCTCATGCTTATTGCCAATAAGGAGTCAGAGATACTATTGGTGAAACTTACGATGAACGGACGCGTGGTGAGCAAGCAGCAAGACAACCGCGAGGTGGGCTTCAGACATTACATGCACGACCATTTTCCCCATATCAAAATCAGTGAACTGGAGTTGCCCTTGGATTGCTCGCGCCAGATATATGACAAGATGCTGGAGCAGTTCTTCTCACAAAACCCCAACATTCACCATTGCATCACCTTGGGTTCCAAGGCTCATGTGGTGGGCGATTTCCTTCTGAGGACCAATCGTCGAGACATTCAGATTATGGGATATGACATGGTGGGCAAGAACGCCAAATGCCTGAGGGAAGGCAGTGTGTCTTTTCTCATCGCGCAACATGCCTACCAACAGGGTTACTCTTGCATCGACGCGCTGTTCAGGGCTATCGTGCTGAAGAAGAAAGTACAACCTGTGAACTACATGCCCATAGAGCTTCTTACCCGTGAGAATGTGGACTTCTACAGAAGAACGCAGCTATAACCTCATACCCCGATATAAGAAATCGAAAAAACAGCTATATAAAAACAAACGAAAAAACAAAGACTATGAACGAAACTTCATTTATCAAGATTAATCCGGCAGACAACGTTGTGGTTTGCCTTCGGCCTTTCAGCAAAGGCGAGACCATTGAAGTCGATGGTCAAAGCGTGACGATAGGCCAAGACACTCCGGCCGGACATAAGGTGCTTCTCGTCGATGCCCCACAGGGAACCCATATCATCAAGTACGGCTATCCTATCGGACATGCGAGCGAAGACTTGAAAAAAGGACAGTGGGTGAATGAGAATAATATCAAGACCAATCTCTCTGGAACGCTCGATTACCAATATAATCCTGTGAATCAAGAACTCAATATCCCCAAGGAAAACCTCACCTTCAAGGGATATAAGCGTGCCAACGGCGAGGTAGGCGTGAGAAACGAGATATGGATAGTGCCCACCGTGGGATGTGTCAACGGCATAGCCGAACGATTAGTCAGTCTCATGACGGCAGAGACCAAGCTCGAAGGCATCGACTCTGTCTATGCTTGGCACCACAATTACGGATGCTCTCAGCTCAGTGGCGATCACGAGAACACCCGCAAAGTGCTGCGCGACATCTGCCAACACCCTAATGCCGGCGGTGTGTTGGTGCTCTCTTTGGGATGCGAGAACAATCAACCCGACCAGTTCATGGAGATGCTGGGCGACTATGACAAGAGTCGCGTCAAACTGCTTGTCACGCAGAAAGTGGAAGGCGACGAGGTGGAAGAAGGCATGAAACTCCTTCGCGAGATCTACGAAGTGGTAAAGCAAGACCGGCGCGAGGACGTACCTATGAGCGAGCTTCGTGTAGGTTTGAAATGTGGCGGAAGCGACGGTTTCAGCGGAATCACGGCCAATCCGCTCGTCGGAGAGTTCTCCGACTTCCTTGTTGCACAGGGCGGAACAAGCATTCTCAC
>DBQL01000083.1:6002-6951 GCA_002305235.1 Prevotella sp. UBA1395
TTCAAGGAATATTTCCTCTCCCACGGCGAGCCGGTGGGTGAAAACCCGTCACCCGGAAACAAAGCCGGCGGCATCTCGACACTCGAGGATAAAGCTTTGGGATGCACCCAGAAGTGTGGCCGTGCCCCCGTGAGCGGCGTGCTGGGATATGGCGATCGTCTTGCCGAACACGGTCTGAACCTGCTCTCCGCACCCGGTAACGACTTGGTAGCCTCCACTGCTTTGGCTGCCGCAGGATGCCAAATCGTGCTCTTTACCACCGGTCGCGGAACACCTTTCGGCACGTTTGTCCCAACGATGAAGATTTCTACCAACAACGAAATCTACGCACGCAAGCCCAATTGGATAGACTTCAATGCCGGAGAACTGCTCAAAGGCGTGACCATGAGAGACCTGAACCGTAAGTTTATCCAAAAAATCATCGCCGTGGCAAGCGGCGAAAAGACCCGTAATGAGGAAAACGGCTACCGTGAGATCTCTATCTTCAAAAACGGAGTAACACTATAATCAGACTCTCGGACAGGCATCACACCATATATATATACCTGTCCGAAGGTCATTTTCACACATTGGCATAGATAATGAAAGGCATGAGCAAAGGGTTGTGGGCCTTATCTCCACTGATTGTTTTCATGGGTTTGTATCTCGGACTGAGCATTGTAGCCGGCGATTTCTACAAAGTTCCCATGACAGTCATCTTCATGATATCGAGTATTTATGCCATTGCCATGTCGGGCGGCTTTCCTCTTAAACATCGCATCGACATCTTCACCCGTGGCGCCAGCTCAGACAACCTCATGCTGATGCTGTGGATTTATGTCTTGGCGGGGGCTTTTGCCGCCTCGGCCAAGGAGATGGGGGCCATCGATGCCACCGTAAACCTCACGCTCAATGTGCTCCCGGCCAACATGATCTTGGCGGGACTGTTTGTCGCGGCCTGCTTCATCTC
>DBQL01000083.1:7021-10935 GCA_002305235.1 Prevotella sp. UBA1395
CAAGGCTGCAAGATGAGCGACAAGTTTCGGGTGAACTCCATGATTGTGGCACCGGCAGTGGTCATCATCCTCATTACGTACACCATCATGGGACGCGGACTGTCTGCCCCTGCCCATTTGCCTTCTGTCGACTATCTCCAAGTGGTACCTTATATCGTGGTGCTGATAACCGCCATCATGGGCATGAACGTCATGGCGGTACTCGTCATAGGCATTGCCCTGTGTGGCATCATAGGCATCGCCGGTGGCAACTACGACTTTTTCTCATGGATGGGAGCTATGGGCAAGGGTATCACAGATATGGGCGAGCTGATTATCGTGGCCATGATGGCAGGCGGTATGCTCGAAATTATCCGCGAGAACGGCGGCATAGACTATCTCATCCGCAAACTCACGGCACACGTTCATGGCAAGCGTGGTGCCGAACTGGCCATCGGAACCTTGGTGAGCTTGGTAAATGTCTGCACGGCCAACAACACCGTGGCCATACTGACCGTGGGTAACATCGCCAAACAGATAGGCGACAAATATGGCGTGGACAACCGCAAGGCTGCCAGCATACTCGACACTTTCTCCTGCATGGTTCAGGGACTGCTGCCCTATGGGGTGCAAATGCTCTTGGCCGCCGGACTTGCCGGCATCAACCCCATGCAGATCATACCCTATCTTTATTACCCGTTTGCCATAGGAGTATCCGCAATATTGGCAATCATTCTGCGTTATCCCCAAAAATACTCATAACAGATGGACATCATCACCCGCAACTTTTTCCGTCTGCTCCGCTCCGGATCGCTCAACGAATATGAGCCATTGGAGCCGATGTCGGCCTTCAAATGGGATCGGTTGGACCGCATGGTCCATGCCCAACATGTGGAGAGCTATGCACAGAAAGGTGTGCGGAATCATCAATTCGACGAGATGATGAACATCCCCAAACGACTGATCAACGACAATCTTGAGGACTCTGTCGGCTCCGCACAACCACAGCTCAGCAACAGACTGCTGAATCGCCGGCTGCGAAAGATTGTTGAGGCCGAGCGTCATGCCATCGATACCAACATCGGGTCGATAGAAGTGCTGCACATCATCATTGCCAACATCTCCGGCATGCTCAACAAGGGCATGATGCTCAGCGGCATCATCCGGTTGGGAAGCTATCTGCGCAACAAGGGAGACAAGGTCGATTTCGTGAAACTCGAAGACTGGTTGTCCAAGCTCCACATCCGCCGCATGGCCCAATTGCAAGGCAGTATGCTCATCGCCGTGTTCAACTTTGAACAAGACGAGATACCATTCGTGCAGCGCATAGAGCCTTCAGCCTATCAGCTCGTGCTGCGCTCCGTGCTCCATTCGGCCAGCGACACGGCCGAAGAATGGCATTTCAGGCAAAGCCGCTCGGGCTTCGTGCAAAACAACTCCACCCTGCTGCGCAGAAACCTGCGACGCAGTCTGCGCTACATCAACTATGCACCCATAGAAACCATCAGCAACTATTTCAACAACTTTGCGCGATCATTACAGGAAATAGAGGAGTGATTAAATAATTATAATTATTGCAGACGCTTGCCATTTTCTTGTTTCTTTTCGCTAACTTTGCACCATGAAGCGCATTCTCACAATCATTATTTGCACCTTATCTTTCATCTCTGTCATGGCCCAGCAACCCATTACAGAGTGCGAGGACACATGCAGCCACATACATGGCATTGATTTGAGTCACTATCAGGGCAACGTCTTTTGGGAGACCGTGGGCCAAACCAAGATGGCCTACGTCTATCTCAAAGCCACGGAAGGCGGCACACGCATCGACGCCAAATATAAGCAGAACATCGACCTCGCCCACAAATACGGCATCAAAGTGGGTTCCTACCACTTTTACAGGCCCAAAATAGCGCAGCAAACGCAGTTGGAGAACTTCATGGCACAATGCCGTCCCGAAGACCAAGACCTCTTGCCGATGATCGATGTCGAGACACGCAGCGGACTATCGGTAGAGGATTTCCGCGATTCCCTATTCACTTTTCTCCACCTCGTGGAACAGGCCTACAAGCAAAAGCCCCTCATCTACACTGGCGCAAACTTCTATGATGCCAATCTTTTGGGGCTGCTCCATGACTATAAGGTGATGATCGCGCAATACACCGCACACGAACCCGTGCTCAAAGACGACCTCGACTATGTGCTGTGGCAGTACACCGGCAAGGGCAGGCTCAACGGAATCAACGGATATGTGGACAAAAGCCGGTTCATGGGCGACCACAAACTCAGAGAAATCAGATTCAGACACAAATAACACCAAACGATAAAACGATATATCTAAGTATTCATTATGGCTATCATCAAATGTCCTGAATGTGGACGTCAAATCAGTGACAAGGCGCCGGTATGCCCCAATTGCGGTGTGGAAATAGCCGGCAAGATCATCAGATGCCCACAATGTGGTGAAGTATATTTCAACAACCAAGAGGTGTGCCCCAACTGCCACCATATCACCTACGTGCCCCGGCAGACCGACAATGACAGGCAGGCTGCCGCGACAAAAGCCGGTGAACAGACCACCACGCGCACCCAGCAGTCGGCCATGACACCACCCATACCCCCTACGGCATCCAACCCTGCCCCCAACAATCCCGAAACCCACGGCAAACGCAAACCCTTGGCACTCATCGTGTCGCTGCTGCTCGTGATGTTGATATGCGGATTGTGCTTCTACTTCTACAACAGTGCCAAGGAAAACAAGGAACTGGAGGCTTACGAGTTTGCCATCAAGAGCGACGACCCGCTGGTGTTACAGACCTATCTCGACAACAACGCCGACGCACCCGAAGCCCACTTGGACTCTATCAGGAAGAAACTCGAATCTCTCAAGAAGCAAGATAACGACTGGGAGAATGCCATCGTGAGCGGGTCGAAGACAGCATTGCTCGACTTCATTGCCAATCACCCCGACTCTGAACATCTGCCCGAGGCCAGACATAAGGTCGACTCCATAGACTGGGCCGATGCCATCAACGAGAATAGTATCGACGCAATGGAGCTGTATCTTGCCCAACACGCCAACGGCGAGCATGCGGACGAAGCCACGACCAACATTAAGCAGTTGAAATCCAAGACGCTGCAACCTGAAGAAAAAAGTCAGGTGGTATCCATCCTCCGCCACTTCTTCCAAAGCATCAATGCCAAGGACGAGGACGCCCTGCAGTCTTCCGTGGCTCCCATCCTCACCAATTTCCTCGGCAAGCAAGATGCCTCTCGGGCCGATGTCGCAACCTTCTTGAACAAAATCTACAAGGAAGACATCACCAACATGAACTGGCATCTCAACAACGACTACAAGATTGACAAGAAAGAAGTGGGTGACGAGCGATACGAATACACCGTGAACTTCTCGTCGATGCAAAAGATCGAGCGCGGAAGTGCCGAGAACTCACAGGAGGTGCGCTATCAAATCAAGGCCACCATCAATGCCGACGGACTTATTTCTGCTATGGCCATGACAAAAATCTTGGAATAATAGTCTGCGCCGTACAACCATAGCGCAACAAGACATCAACATCAGCCCATGAACAGCAGACCGCACTGTTCATGGGCTTTTCATATCATTCACCCCGGTGGCTCACGCCCGCGCTCATCGACAAACCTTGTCTCGCGGGTTTCACTGACTCCACAGATGGGTCAGCTCCATCACTAAACCGGTTTTACAAGCAGAACATCATCACATTTACGCAATACGATATGTGTGTCGGGCAGACGAGAGGCGCGAGGCTCTGCGTCATCGCCGTAAGACGCGACTACACAAAACCTCATACCGACAGCCATAGACCAAACGGGCGAGACAACAGAATTGAGACGGCATGACAGCATACCAACAATGTGTTGTGCACGGCCTGACGTAAGGAAAACGCCCTCGTGTC
>DBQL01000141.1:0-1554 GCA_002305235.1 Prevotella sp. UBA1395
CTTGATGCTGAGGCTTTGCGGGTGGTGAGTGGTATGCCCAAGTGGACACCCGGAAAACAAAACGGTGAGGTCGTACGGATGAGATACTATCTGCCGTTGATGTTCAAACTCGATGGCGTAAACGGCAAGACTGAGCCAAAGGCCGAGGGAAACAATGAGTAACCCATGTCATGGCTGACCGGGCTTTGATTCTTGCCGATGCTGTTTCATCGTCTGATTAGCGAGTGTTGTACAAACAGTGACAGTCCCATGCCCGGCAACAAATTCTCAGGATATGACTTGGCCGGGGAATATCTGTCATCGCATTTTTAATCTCATAGGTTCTCTTTTAAATGAAGAAATGGTTGATTCTTATCTGCAATCTGTGGATTGTCTGCACCCTTGCGGGAGCAGACAATCTGCGGGAAATAGCGCTTGGAGACTCGTGCAAGGAGCGGTTTAACCTCTTCGGGGCTCTGGAGCACTACGAAAAGGCATTCAGCGAGAAGGATGACGCTACCGTCAGGATGAGGCTCGCCGAGTGTTTCTTTCGGCGCAATGACTATCGGCGGTGCATCGATATTCTGCAGCCGCTGCCGGAGGATAGCCTCGACCAAAAGACAATGAGAGAGATTTTCTATTGCCACAAAGGCTTGGCGCAGCATGGATCGCAAAAAAAATGGGGACGAAAGATTCTTGAGCGGTATCCGATGGACGGTGAGATCGTGGCGGAGCTGGGCATGGCTTACAATATGAGCGACGAGGGGAAAATGGCTCAGAAGATATGTGTGGCCTATTGGTTCAAAGACCATGATAACATTGCCGTGAACCGTGTGCTGGCAGATGCGTATTTTCTCGACCGGGAATTTGATATGGCCAAATATTCGTATGAGGAGTTGTTGGCTGCCGGAGACACGACTTATATGGTGCTGTTCAACCTTGGCGTGTGTTATGAAAGACAGGATTCACTCGTCAAGGCGAGAGAGACTTTCGATAAAGCCATTCGGATTTCCGCGGGGCAGATGCCCGGAGCGTTGTATCATCAAGGTACGGTGCTCAACGCCATGAGACAGTATGCTGAGGCTCAAGGGTGCTTCGAACAGGCATTAACATTGTTGCTTCCAGACAGCATTAAGATGTTTACATGTTACCGTGGCATAGCGGAGAGTCTCTATGCCAAGGCCGATTATGGTGCGGCGGCAGAGGCTTTCGGACAGGCTTTGGCTTTTCAGCCTTTGTCGCTGACCACTTATTATTACTATGCACTTTGCTTGGATGCCACGGGCAAACATAACGTGGCAATGACAAACTATAAGGAGTTTCTCAGACTTGCGGTGAGGGAGGAGAACCCCACGGATGATCTGAGACAGATGATCGCGGATGCGAGGAAGCGTATGAAATGAGTTTTTAATATTGTTGGAAGGATAATTGGATAATGTTTCTCCGATTTTCGGAATCTCGGAGCTTGGGTGACGATGTGATGTAGGTGTGTGTCTTATATAACTTCTATGGGGTGGTGGTGCGGGATTGGTAGGTGAGGGTCACTTCTTTGTTTCTGCCATCTTTGGTTTTGAC
>DBQL01000141.1:1609-2831 GCA_002305235.1 Prevotella sp. UBA1395
TCAAGAATGAGACCGATGACAGGCCGTCCGAAACGCGGGATGTAGGCGATGCGGGGAAGTGGGTTGTTGACCTCGATGCTGTCGACGCCCTGATAGGGCTGGAAAGTAATTTTGCGTCGGAACCCGTTGATGGTAATGGTGCCGTAGTCTAATATCTGGGCACCGATACGACTGGCACCTTGGGTGGTGATGGCACGAACACGGTTGAACGAGAACTCATCCCATTTCAGTCTGTCCAAATTCAGAAAAGCAACCTCATCGGTACGCTCAGCACCGAGATGTCCGATAGCAAACGAGCCATGAGCACGACTTTCCACCTGACTTTCCACATTTTTGCTTTTATACGCATGTTGGTCAAAACTCTGCTTGTTCATTGTGTAAAGATGACGTGAGCCGGTATCGAACAGTACTTCGTCTACATGACGTTTGAACGGACTGACAAACAAGTAGGGGACAAACCATTTAAGTTTGTAACGAATGCCATAGCCCGGCTCTTGGTCGAAAAAGTCGCGACGGTCGGTAATGATAATATGCTTCTGGCGTGCATCTATCTTGCAACAGAGTCCTTTGTTGAAAAGGTCAAAACCTAAGATGGCATCGTACTTCAGATGAGAGCGATGGCGGGTAAATACCGAGGCTACATAATTGGTGATTCCCAATCTACCGATTTTCATGGGAGGCAGTTGTATGACGCGTACAGTATCGCGGTTTCCTGCTGCATCCCGACTGACAACACGGCCTAATTCAATGTGGTTGTCGAGGTGAGAATCCTGATAGACCACACCCTGACTTGAGCCCGTGTCAATGTTGAATCGATGCTGCTTGCCGTCGATCTCTACCCATACAAAAATCTGATTCTTTTCAATCTCGATGGGAATCGTATCCACAAAATGATGGAGAGAATACTCAAAGTTGGTGTCGTAATTGTGCATTTGCGCCCAAACGGAGTTGGTAATGAACCATGATAATACAAATATGCTGTATCGTTTAACGCTGTCTCTTAAAAGGTCTATTGTCATTTTGCGATTTCTATTGTCCATATTCTAAACGTTTTTTTTGCTTGATAAGTTACAATTTATCATTGTTTTTCCAAGAAATCACTTTTATGTGATTGGAAATGATGTTATTCTAATGTTATGTTGTCAATACCAAGAGACACTATAAAGTATGGTATTATATCTCATTGGCTTGATGTATATCAATTCATTCGACCGACTATCAC
>DBQL01000165.1:0-2848 GCA_002305235.1 Prevotella sp. UBA1395
TTGCGGCTTTCTTTTCTTGATTTAGTAACCTCAAAACAGCTTAGGGTTCGGTGCGCTGCTGCTTGGCAGCAGCGTCATCCTCCGGCCCTCCATCAACATGAAGCATCTACTTTTCGCGGCCTTTGCGGCCCTGCTCACCCTTTCTGCCCATGCCCGCCGCATGACCACCGAGCAAGTGGCCGGCATCATCACCACCGTCAACGACTATTGGCAGCGGCACAACACCCCTCAAGTACGCAGCTTTTGGGACAATGCCGCCTACCACACCGGCAACATGGAAGCCTTCAAGCTTCTCGGCAACGAGGCGTGGCTCGACTACAGCCGTGCATGGGCCGACCACAATCTGTGGCAAGGCGCCCGGGAGAAAGACCCCTCAAAATGGAAGTACAGGAATTACGGCGAGGGGCAAGACTATGTGCTCTTCGGCGACTGGCAAATTTGTTTCCAAACCTATATCGACCTCTACTGGATAGAAAACGCCAAGGCGGCCTCGGCCCGTAACGAGCAAATGGTACAGCGTGCCAAAGAGGTGATGGGCCATATCGCCCACGGACAGGCCTCCGACTACTGGTGGTGGGCCGATGCCCTCTACATGGTGATGCCCGTCATGACCAAGATGTATAAGCTCACCAACGACGAGGCATACCTCGACAAGCTCTATGACAACGTGAGATATGCCGATTCTATCATGCTCGATAGCGAGACGGGGCTTTACTTCCGCGATGGAAAGTATGTCTATCCCAAGCACAAGAGCGTGAATGGCAAGAAGGATTTTTGGGCCCGCGGAGACGGATGGGTGCTGGCCGGACTGGCTAAGGTGCTGCAGGATATGCCCCGTGGCTATCGCCACTACGACTTCTTCCTGAACAAATACGTGAGACTGGCAAATGCCGTCATGCGCTGTCAGCAGAAGCAGGGCTACTGGACCCGCTCGATGCTCGACCCCGCCCATGCTCCCGGACCGGAGACCTCGGGCACCGCCTTCTTTACCTACGGACTACTGTGGGGGCTCAACAACGGCGTGCTCACTCCCCGGAAACCTTACGTCAAAGCCGTGGAACGGGCGTGGAAATACCTCACGCAAACCGCCATGCAGACCGACGGACGGGTGGGATATGTGCAGCCTATCGGCGAAAAGGCCATACCCGGACAGGTGGTAGACCAAAACTCACAGGCCAACTTCGGCGTGGGGGCTTTCCTCTTGGCCGCATGCGAATATTACAGATACATCCAATCAAATTCTAAACCAATCAATTAACGATATGAAAAAAACGCTCATCCTGACCGCCATGATGGCCATGGCGATTGGCACCAATGCCGCGAAGGTGACCCCTAAGCAAGCCGTGGCACCCGAACCGCAGCCCACTTGGACCGAATGGAACGACCAACAGGTGAACCAAGTGAACAGATACCGGTTGCACACCAACTTCTTTGCATACGAGAGTGAGGCCGTGGCCAAGGCCGGCGACATGACGCGCTCGGCCAATTTCCTGTCGCTGCATGGCGCGTGGAAGTTCAAATGGGTGGCCAATGCCGACCAGCGACCCACCGATTTCTATAAGACAGACCTCGACGACTCGGCGTGGAAAACCATGAATATCCCCGGAATGTGGGAGCTGAACGGATATGGTGACCCCGAATATGTGAACATGGGACTGGCATGGCGCTATCAGATGGACTGGAATAATCCGGAGAACGTGCCCACCAAAGACAACCATGTGGGAAGCTATCGACGCGTCGTGGAGGTGCCGGCCAACTGGAACGGCAAGCAGATCATCGCTCATTTCGGGTCGGTGACAAGTAATATCTACCTGTTTGTCAATGGCAAATTCGTAGGCTACACGGAAGACTCCAAGGTTGCCACCGAGTTTGACATCACGCAATATGTGCGTCCCGGCAAGAACTTGATCGCTTTTCAGACATTCCGTTGGTGTGACGGCTCACTGCATGAGGATCAGGATTTCTGGAGACTGTCGGGCGTGTCGAGAGACAGTTATCTCTTTGCCAAGGACCCCAAGGTGCAGGTGGGCAACATCCGTATCACCCCCGACCTCACCAACAACTATGAAGACGGAGAACTGTTGATCAATGTTGACGTGACGGGCAACCCCATCATTGAGTTCCAACTCTTCAACCACAATGGCGCAATGGTGGGTAAGACCGAGGGCAATTTCCGCAGGATGACCAACGGAACATCGCGATTCGTGGTGCGCAACGTGAAGAAGTGGACCGCCGAGACACCATATCTGTATAAGCTCTTGGCCATCGTCAAGGATGCCAAAGGCAATGTGGTGGAGGTGATTCCGCAGAATGTGGGATTCCGCAAGGTGGAAATCAAAGACAGTCAGTTCCTTGTCAACGGACAACCAGTGCTTATCAAGGGTGCCAACCGCCACGAGATGGACCCCGACGGAGGATACGTGGTGACGCGCGAGCGTATGATTCAAGACATCAAGATCATGAAACGACTCAACATCAACGCCGTGCGAACATCGCATTATCCCAATGATCCCGTGTGGTATGACCTGTGCGACGAGTACGGGTTGTATGTCACCGCCGAGGCAAATCAGGAGAGTCATGCCTTCGGATATAAGAGCGACTCCGAGGCCAAGAAGCCGATCTTCGGCAAACAGATACTGGAACGCAATCAGCATAACGTGGAGATGTATTTCAATCATCCCTCTGTGGTGGTGTGGAGTCTCGGCAACGAGACCGCAGACGGACCCAATTTCACTGCCGCTTATCAGTGGATCAAGAGTCAGGACACCAGTCGGCCCATCCATTGGGAGCAGGCGGGACGCGACGGCGAGAACACCGACATCTTCTGTCCGATGTATTACAGCCACTA
>DBQL01000165.1:2888-7090 GCA_002305235.1 Prevotella sp. UBA1395
TGGTGCGCAAATATCCCAAGTATCAAGGAGGCTACGACTGGGACTTTGTGGATCAGGCATTGCATCGTAAACCATTCTTCGACGCTGCCCGCACGGTGGCAGACTATGACAAGATCGCAGCGAAATACGAGCCGGGAACGGGGAATATGTCGCCGGTCTATACCTATGGAGGCGACTATAACACCACCGATGCCTCGGATAACAACTTCAATTGCAACGGTATCATCGGCCCCGACAGGCAGCTTAACCCTCATGCCTACGAACTTGCGTATGTTTATCAGAACGTCTGGGCTGAGCCGGTAGACCTCAATGCGGGCAAGATATCGGTATACAATGAGCATTTCTTCCGTGACCTTTCCAATTATTTGATGGAATGGACACTGCTCCAAGACGGTAAGGTGATTAAGCGCGGACAGGTGGAAAACCTTGATGTGGCTCCGCAACAGAAGGCTGTCATCACTCTGCCTTACAATGTTCCGACAGAGGGAGAGGTGATGCTTGACATCGCGTTCAAGCTCAAATCCGAGGAGCCGCTGATGGTCAAGGGGCAGACAGTGGCCTATCGTCAGCTCGTGGTGCGTGAGGCCAAGCCGGCGCTTCAGGCCGTGAACTCGGTAGGAAAAGACAAGATCAAGGTGAAGGATAACAAGAAAGACAACTTCATAACCATCACCACCAAGGGTGGTTTGAATATTGCTTTCGACAAGACCACGGGTCTGATGACCCGGTATAACGTGGGAACCCGTCGACTGTTGGGCGAGGGTGGCACGATTAAACCTAACTTTTGGCGCGCCGTGACCGATAATGACATGGGCGCACAACTGCAGAAAAAGTTTGCCGCTTGGCGTAATCCCAAGATGGAACTCAGCGATTTCAAGTTCCGCACAGAGAATAATAAGGCGATCGTTCTGACGGTATTCAATATGCCAGAGGTGCAAAGCGTGCTTACCATAGAATATATATTCGACAACCAAGGACGCGCCAACGTGAAACAATCGCTGCGCGTGACCGATGGCGCGAAGGTGGGCAACCCGCTGCGTTTCGGCTTGGTGATGGAGCTTCCGTATAACATGGATCGAAGCACTTACTACGGACGAGGACCCATAGAGAACTATATCGACCGCAAGGCAAGTCAGAATGTGGGCATCTACACGCAGACGGCCGACGAGCAATTCTTCCCTTACATTCGTCCGCAAGAGACCGGAACCAAGAGCGATATGCGCTGGTGGGAACAGAAAGACGCCGCGGGCCAAGGTTTCCGCGTACATGCCGCCACATGGTTTGGGGCCTCTGCACTGCACTATAGCGTCGCAAGTCTCGACGAAGGGGATGAGAAGGATCAGCGACACGCACCCGAAGTGCCCAAGAGCAAGTACACGGAGCTGTGCCTCGACTATGCGCAGTTCGGACTTGGAGGTGAGAACAGTTGGGGCGCATGGCCGCTGCCACAACACCGTCTCGACTACAAGGATATGACATTCAGTATCAACATCACGCCGTTAGAGGCCAAATAATAACAACTGTGGATGCCGGTTTCTCGCGAAATCGGCATCCATGATGTTTTCAACGCATTCAATCCGTTTAACGACAGAACCAGGGAACACCATTGTTCCGATGCTTATATAGATTCATGAAGAAGTTTATGATGGTGGCAGCGATGCTTTATTCGGCTGCCTTGCCACTCTTTGCCGCCCCCGGTGACACCATATCATTAGATGAGAAATGGCTTTTCAAGCTGGCGCGCAACCGGTCGTCGGTACCCCGAAACGTGGAGTCCACGCGCTTTAACGATACCCAATGGGGCTTTCAGGCTGTGCCGGGGGTGTGGCGTGTGCCCACATCGTGGGTGGCAGGAGATTATGTCGGCACGTACAGGGGATGGATAAAGATGCCTCCCGAGTATGCCGGCCGCCGCATATTCCTGCATGTAGGCTTCACCACCGCGTCGACAAGCGTCTTTGTCAACGGTGTGAAGATCGGCCAAACGGCACTCGACCGTGCGCAGACGGAGTTCGAGATCACTTCGAATGTGAAGATCGGACAACGCAATCTCTTTGTCTTTCAGATGCCCCATTACGATGAAGGCGAGGACGCAAACAATACTTACGGCAAGAGCGGAATCACCACAAACTGCTTCATTTACGCCTTGGCCAACGGGCAACAGCAATGGAACGGGCCGGAGATCGGTAGGGCCAAGTCGGGCGTAAAGGTAGCCAGCCGTTACAGTTTCCAGTTGGCCGAGGGGTATTTTGATACGCCCAAGGTGATGCAAGGCGACATCGACCGGATGAAAATGCTGGGCTTTGGCGCGATCACCTATAATAAACTGTCGTCAGATCCCAATTTCATCTCGTTCGCAAGAGCACAGGGAATGGACGTGGTAAACGACCCGCCGCTGACCACCGCGCCCCTGATCGACGCCCAAGGCAACTATACTATGGAGGTGTATAACCTTCTTCCTGAAACCAAATACAATTTCAAGAAGGAGATAAACGATGGCGAAGACCGTGCCGACGCGGTGGTACACAAGCCCAAACCAAAAAAGAAGGAGAGCGATGCGCTACTCACGATATGGGACACGCCATACAGCATCTCGTTTGATAAGTACACCGGCCTGATATCAAGTTATACGGTTGGCGGCGTTCCGGTGTTCTCGGGCAAGGGCACCGTGATGCCCAACGCCAAGATGAAACTGGTGAGTCTTACCGCCAATAAGCCCAACAAGAACTACGGCACCAAGGTAACGGCAGTGTATGAGATAGAGGGTGATGGTAATATTACATGGACTTACGACATTCCCAACAATGGCGTGCTGAGCATTTCTGCCGGCGGACAACAAGACATCCTGCTGTCGTTGTCGGCCCGATTGAACCAAACGGAGTATCTTGCGCAAGACTTTGGGCAGGACGTCTCGCTCATCAAGCTCAACAAATATCGCCCCCGTGTCTACTGGATGAAGCGTCGCGACAACATCGGCAACGGCGTGGAGGTGATAGGCGAGCGACCCTTTACCGCCGTGGAAGTGCCCAAATCAGACCAGATACTCATACAACATGGTGGAAAAAAGTTTGATTTAAGGTTTCTCCCCGTGATGAAATAGCAATTGTGTCAAATATCCACTAATTAGACAAAAAAATCCATCTCGTATGGGGCGTATTTTCGTATCTTTGCACAAACCGACCTCAAAACGAGAATCATCAAGACAACATATTTATCTCATATAACTGAAAACTTATGAAACAACGTCAATTCTTTTCAGCTCTTGCAATGAGTCTGATGGTATCATTGGGCGCTTCTGCACAGCAGCATCAGTTTACGATCAACGCCAAGCCGGGTGCTCCGATTCAGCCGACGATGTATGGTATCTTCTTCGAGGATATCAACTTCGGCGCCGACGGCGGCCTTTACGCCGAGATGGTGGAGAACCGTAGCTTTGAGTTTCCTAACCGATTGATGGGCTGGAACACCTTTGGCAACGTGTCACTAAGCTCCGAGAAGCCGGCTTTCGACCGCAATCCCCACTATGCGGTGCTGCAGTCGTCCGGCCACGACCAAAAGGTCACTGGCTTGGAAAACCGCGGTTTCTTTGGCATGGGGCTCAAGCAGGGCATGAAATATGACTTCTCCGTCTATGCCCGTCTGCACTATCTTCAGGGCAAGGAGGCCAAGATACGTGTCGAAATCATCGACGACCAAGACGTTCCAATAGACCGTCAGACAATCACCGTGACCAATTCGCAGTGGAAAAAGTTCTCTGTCACGCTCACTTCCAACAAGACTGTGGAGAAGGGTTTGATGCGTATCTTCCTCGAGGGCAATGAGTCTGTCGACCTCGATCACGTGAGCTTGTTCCCCGGCGACAGCTGGAACGGACTGCGTGCCGACCTCGTTCAAGACCTCGCCGACCTCAAACCGGGCATCTTCCGTTTCCCCGGCGGCTGCATCGTAGAGGGTACCGACCTTGCCACGAGATACCAATGGAAGAACAGCGTAGGCCCGGCCGAGAACCGTCCGCTGAACGAAAACCGCTGGAACTACACTTTCCCGCACCGGCTTTATCCCAATTACTACCAGACCTACGGTCTCGGTTTCTATGAGTATTTCCTCTTGTCGGAGAAGATCGGGGCCGAGCCTCTGCCCATCCTTTCGGTGGGATTGGCCTGCCAATACCAAAACAAGGACGATGCCCACAATGCCCACTG
>DBQL01000165.1:7199-7441 GCA_002305235.1 Prevotella sp. UBA1395
TGCGGCTCGTCGGGCCCGTCGGCAAGCGGCGATAATTTCGATTACGGATGGGAACAGATGCGCAAACTCGGTGTAGACCTCGTGGACGAGCACTATTATATGTCTCCCGACTGGTTCCTGAAGAACGCCGGCCGCTATGACAACTACGACCGCAAAGGCCCTAAAGTGTTTGCCGGAGAATATGCGAGCCACGTGCGCGGACTCGACAAGGAGCCGACGATGGCACTCAATAACTTTGAGGC
>DBQL01000226.1:0-4268 GCA_002305235.1 Prevotella sp. UBA1395
GGTCGAGTGTAATATTATCGAGACCTCAGGTGAGGCATGATGGCTATATCCAAGACTAGAAAACCCGCTTTGGAACGGCATAGCGCTTACCAGAGGATGGCTTGGGTGATACACTGTTAAATCATTCACGACTGCCCGAGACGGCATTAGAGATTCGTGATGATGCCTCTTTCGATGGATAAAAACTAAATCGCATGATAAAAGCCTTGTCGTGGCAAGATAAAAGCCTTGTCGGTCAATGTCGACAAGGCTTTTTTTATGTTAGCATGACCACCAAGAAAATATCACAACCGACAGTCAAAGGTATTTGTTCTCCCCTCCCACTTCACGTTCAGAGAACCTGAAGCTCCATAAAATAAATGTCAAGGGTATTTGTTCTCCCCTCCCACCGGAGGGGTCGGGGGAGGCTTTTCCCTTCCCCATCACTACATCTCCCGCTCGATCACATAGTCCAAGTAGGCCCTCAAACCGCGCCGTACATCCTCGTCACTGACACAGGTTTCGATAAACTGCATAGCCTCCGCGTGGAAATCCCACATGCATTTGTCGGCATAGTCAATACCTCCGTTGGCCTTGGTAAACTGCACCAGTCGTGCGATTTCGTCGTGGCTCACCGTGCCCGCCTTCACCTTCTGTGCCAATTGGAGCATCTCCTCGTTACCCGTGGAGTTAAGCGCATAGATCACAGGGAGCGTCAATTTGCCCTCGGCCATATCGTTTCCTGTGGGCTTTCCGATGTCCGACTTGTCGTAATAATCGAAAATATCATCGCGGATCTGAAAGATAATACCGATGTTTTGGCCGAATTTCATTGCCGCCTGAATATCCATCTCATCGGCTCCTGCCGACATTGCGCCCACGGCGGCGCTGGTTTCGAAGAGTGCGGCGGTCTTCTGTTTGATCACCTGAAAATATACCTGTTCGGAGAGTTCGCTGTTACTGATGTTCGACAGTTGCAAAATCTCGCCACTGGAAAGCGTCCGTCCAAGCTCGGCCAACTGCCTGATAATCTCCTCGGAATGCGTATAACTCACGTGAAGCAATGAGGTGGAGAGGATGTAATCGCCCACAAGCACCGCCACCTTATTATTGTATTCGGCATTCACCGAGGCTTGTCCGCGCCGTTCCAAACTCTCATCCACCACGTCATCATGCACCAATGTCGCGGTGTGCAGCAATTCGAGACCCACCGCTCCGTGCAATGTGGCATCAGAAACCTTGCCAAAATTCTTGGCAATCAGCATGATCAGCATAGGCCGCATACGCTTGCCGGCACGTTGTTTGATATGCTCAAGCGCATGTCCTAACAGGCCGTCCGTATTGGCCAAGGACTTATTAAAAAGCTCGATGAAATCGTTTAATTCCGCAGTGATGGGATGCTTGATGATTGATAAGTAATCCATGAACTCATTGTTTAATAGTCACAAAATTACTGTTTTTATCGGATAATATAGCAAAATTTTAGTAATTTTACGGGTAAAATAAAATTATTATGGATAAATTATTCCTCTTTGATGCTTACGCCATTATATTCCGATCATACTATGCGTTCATCAATCGGCCGACGATCAACTCCAAAGGACAGAACACCTCGGCCATCATGGGGTTCTGTAACACCCTGAAAGAGATTCTTGACAAGGAGCATCCCACTCACTTGGGTGTGGCCTTCGACCTCGGCAAGACCTTCAGGCACGAGGCGTTCCCGCCTTACAAGGCGCAAAGAGACGCCACCCCCGAAGACATCAAGCTCGCCGTACCCTATATTCAAGACATTCTTCGCGCGATGAATATCCCCATCCTGCAGGTCGAGGGCTTCGAGGCCGACGACGTGATAGGCACCCTTGCTATCAAAGCCGGACTTGAGGGCGTGGAGACTTACATGCTCACGCCCGACAAAGACTATGGACAGCTCATCCGGTCGAATGTCTATATGTACCGCCCGAGACACGGGGGCGGCTACGATAAAATCGGCGAAAAGGAAATACAGGATAAATATGGCATCCCCTCGGCGGCGCAAGTCATCGACCTGTTGGCCCTCATGGGCGACTCGGCCGATAACTACCCCGGCTGCCCGGGGGTCGGAGAGAAGACCGCCGCCAAGCTTATCAACGAGTTTGGAAACTGCGAGCAACTCATCGAACACTCCGATCGCCTCAAGGGAAAAATGCGCGAGAAGGTGGAAGGTGCCGTCGACGATATCAAGATGGCCAAGTTTCTTGCCACCATCCGCACCGATGTGCCCATCCCCCTCGACCTCGACATGCTCAAGATCACACCGCCCGACGAGGCCAAGTTGCGCGAAATCTTCAGTCAACTCGAGTTTAAGAAGCTCGCGGAACGATTTCTTAATAAATCAAAAGAAACCCAAACAAACACAAATTTACAGCTCAATCTATTTGCTGAAAATACGACCGAGACCCCGACCGCTGCCGAAAAAACAAATTTTGAGAGCCTAAAAACAACGCCTCACCAATATAAACTCATTGAAAATCAGCGTGAAGCCATTGAAATTTGTGACTTTTTTAGGACAAATAAAATTCTAAGTTTAGACACGGAAACCACTTCTGCGAATCCGATGGAGGCCGAATTGGTGGGGCTGAGCTTCTCTGTCAAGGAAAAAGAAGCGTTTTATGTGCCCATCTCCGCTAATCGTGAAGAAGCGTTGCAAATTGTTAACATATTTAAACCACTATACGAAGACCCCGAAATCGTGAAGGTGGGGCAGAACATCAAGTACGACTACGAGGTGTTACGGGGGTACGGAGTCGACATCCAAGGACCGATGTTCGACACCATGCTCGCCCATTACCTCATCCAACCCGAGCTGCATCACAACATGGACTACATGGCCGAGACGCTGCTCAACTATCAAACCATCCACATCGAAGAGCTGATCGGTCCCAAGGGTAAGGGTCAAAAAAACATGCGCGACCTTGCTCCCGAGAAGGTATATGAATATGCTGCCGAAGACGCCGACATCACCTTGCGCCTGAAGAACGTGCTCGAGCCACGACTGAAAGAGCTTGGCGTGGAGTCGCTCTTTTACGATATAGAGATGCCTTTGGTCAGGGTGCTGGCCGACATGGAGCTTACCGGCGTGTGCTTGGACACCGAATCGCTCAAGGAAACGGAGCGGGCTTTCGTGGAACGGATGAACCAATACGAGCAGCATGCCTACCTATTGGCGGGCGAGAAATTCAATATCAGCAGTCCGAAGCAGGTGGGTGATATTCTCTTTGAGAAGATGAAGATCGTGGAAAAGCCCAAGAAGACCAAGACCGGACAATATGTTACCTCCGAGGAAGTATTGCTGCAGCTGCGCGACAAGGCACCCATCGTCGACGACATCCTCAACTATCGCGGCATGAAAAAACTCTTGGGCACTTACGTCGAGGCCCTGCCCAAACTCATCAACAGCCGTACCGGGCACATCCACACATCGTTCAATCAGGCCGTGACGGCCACCGGACGCCTCTCTTCGAGCGATCCAAACCTGCAAAACATACCTGTTCGCGACGACGACGGACGCGAGATTCGCCGATGTTTCGTACCCGAGCCGGGATGCAAATGGTTCTCGGCCGACTACAGTCAGATAGAACTGCGCATCATGGCACATCTCTCGGGCGACGAAAACATGATCGAAGCCTTCCGCGAAGGGCAGGACATCCACCGCGCCACGGCCGCGAAAATATGGAAAAAACCACTCGACGAGGTGACCGACAGTCAGCGTAAGAGTGCCAAGCAAGCCAACTTCGGCATCATCTACGGCATCACTACCTACGGACTGGCACAACGCATGGGCATCGATAACAGCGAGGCGCGACAGCTCATAGACGACTATTTCGAGACCTTCCCCAAGGTGAGAGAATACATGGAACAGTCGAAGGAAACGGCCCGGAAGCAGGGTTATGCCGAGACGTTGTTCGGACGACGACGCTATCTGCCCGACATCAACTCGAAAAACGGCACGGTACGCGGCTTTGCCGAGCGCAATGCCATCAACGCCCCGATACAAGGCAGCGAGGCAGACATCATCAAACTGGCGATGATTCGCATCCACCGACGGTTCAAGGAAGAGGGCATCCGCTCGAAAATGACCCTCCAAGTGCACGACGAACTCAACTTCTCGGTCTATCCCGACGAGGCCGAGCAGGTGGAACGCATCGTCATCGAGGAGATGCAAAACGCCTATTCCCTCTCCGTGCCCCTCACCGCCGACGCCGGATGGGGCAGCAACTGGTTGGAGGCGCACTAAGATTACACAGCAA
>DBQL01000226.1:4326-5277 GCA_002305235.1 Prevotella sp. UBA1395
ATGCAACGCACTACCATTGCAACACCATCACATCTACGGCTGCTCATACCGTCCGTTCACCTTGCGAGGCTCGAGATGCAGCGTGATGAGGGTGTCGGCGCCAAACCTGTTGCGGATGCGCTGTTCGATGATGGTGGCACGCCGATGCGCCTCATAGAGCGTCAGGGCACCCGGCATGCGTACGTGCATTTCCATCGCAATGCGGTTGCCGATGCGTCGCGTGCGCAGGTTGTGCACTTCGCCGGCCATAGACTCCTCACAGACCAGCGCAAGGATTTCTTCTTCGACATTCTTAGGCAGGCTGGCCTCCAAGAGTTCGGCCGTCGACTGCCCGATCAACCCCCATGCGGCCTTGAGAATGAAAATGCTCACGATGATGGCCGCTATCGGGTCGAGCACCGCCCAACGCTGTCCGAGCATGATGGCTCCGCCGATGCCGATGGTCGTTCCGATAGACGAGAACGCGTCGGAGCGATGGTGCCACGCATTGGCGACGACCGCCTGCGAATCGACCTCGCGACCCACTTTCACCGTGAACCGATAGGCCCACTCCTTCAATACCACGCTCAACACGGCAGCCACAAAGGCTATCCACCCCGGGGTGGACAACTGCTCGCCGCGAAGGGCCGCAAAGGTCTTGCTCACGCCGTTATAACATATCATCACGCCAACGGCCAACAGCGCCAACCCGATGATGGCCGTGGCCAAGGTCTCGTATTTGCCATGCCCGTAGTCGTGGTCTTCATCGCTCGGCTTGCTGCTCAGTCTCACGAAGACCAACACCACGATATCGGTGAGGAAATCGGACAAAGAGTGCACGGCATCGGCAATCATCGCCGCCGAACCGCCCACGATGCCACTCACAAACTTGAACACCAGCAGGGCCACATTGATGATGCTGCCGGCAATGGTGACACGGTACACCGACCGTTCGCGGGCGTCGATAGAGGA
>DBQL01000226.1:5371-6773 GCA_002305235.1 Prevotella sp. UBA1395
CATCGGTGCGACACGACATGCCGTCAGAACATCTGACTGCCGCCCTCAAAGCGGAAATTCATGATGAAATAACTTGAAAAACACGCTCAAATCTTACCGTTTGCTCACACTGCGCCCCCAAAAAGGCCGTTGAGACGCAAAAATCAGACGTTTTATAAAACCATGATTATCAACAAATTGCAAAGCATCATCAACAGCCTGTTCTGCGAAACGACGATTTTTCCATCGCGAAAGCTATCTAATCGTGAGGCGAAACGATAGTATTCGTCGCGCGAAACGATAGTTTTGGTTGTGCGATCAGATAGCTTTCGCATGGCCAATAGCATTTCATCACCATCAAACCGGCACACTCCGGGATGAAAAAAGCCGTTTTGAGGCCTTTTGACCCAAGGCGAACGCGTAGATGAGTGATGCCGCAAACGCCCTTTTTTGCTGAAACATTCTTACAACATCGGCACGCCGGGCCACGCCGGTGACACCGTGAGCATGCTGTTTGAGAGGCCGAACCGAGCTGCGCAAACGTCTCATCCATGACCCGGCCGGCCGATGGCATGCCCCCGACATCATAAAAAAAAATGAAAAAATTATGGATTCAATCTTAAAAAGCATTATATTTGCACCACAACAAGTCACGCACCACACTCGCAATCCCTTGGAAAATAGAAAGAACCGCGCCACCCGGCATTCATCTCCAAGACGGGACAAGAGCGGGAGTGAGTGCCGTGGGTAGGGCGACCGAACAATGGAAAACCTCGCAAAACCACTTGACAAGACCGAGGGAGCTATCGTCCGAAAACGTCAGTGCGCAAGATAAAGAAAATGTGAAAATATGAGCACATACCGAATAATTATCGACCGACAGGCTTATCTCCAATCTTTTTCGTAACTTTGCATCACAGAACATAAACGTTTATCAAAAAATATGGCTTTAAAATGCGGCATTGTGGGTTTGCCTAACGTGGGCAAGTCTACCCTTTTCAACTGTCTTTCGAGTGCCAAGGCACAGGCAGCCAACTTCCCCTTTTGTACCATCGAACCCAACTTGGGTGTCATCACCGTGCCCGACGAGCGGCTCACCAAGCTCTCGGAGATTGTCCATCCCGGCCGCATCGTGCCCGCCACATGCGAGATTGTCGACATTGCCGGACTGGTAAAAGGTGCTTCCAAGGGTGAGGGATTGGGCAACAAGTTCCTCGGCAACATNNGAGGGCGGCATGGCCATCGACCCACTGGCCGACAAGAGCATCATCGACACCGAGCTGCAGCTCAAAGACCTCGAGACCATCGAGGCACAGATGGCCAAGACCGAGAAGGTGGCAGCCACGGGCAACAAGGATGCCAAAGTGCTGGCCGAGGTGTTGAGGGCCTATAAGGAGGTGCTCGACCGTGGCGAGAACGCCCG
>DBQL01000226.1:6843-8238 GCA_002305235.1 Prevotella sp. UBA1395
ACGGGCAACGATTACAGCAGGCAGATCGAGGAGATTGCCGCCTCGGAGGGTGCCGAGGCCATGATCATCGCCGCCAAGACCGAGGAAGACATCGCGTCGCTGGAGTCGTATGAGGACAAGCAGCTCTTCCTCGACGAGTTGGGACTGGAGGAGAGCGGCGTGAACCGACTCATCAAAAAAGCCTATCACCTGCTCAACCTGCAGACATTCATCACCGCCGGCGAGATGGAGGTCAAGGCATGGACATTCCACAAAGGGTGGAAGGCTCCGCAGTGTGCCGGCGTGATCCACACCGATTTCGAGAAGGGATTTATCCGCGCCGAGGTCATCAAGTATGACGATTACATCCAATATGGCTCTGAGGCCGCCGTGCGCGAGGCCGGCAAACTCGGCATCGAGGGCAAGGAGTATGTGGTGCAAGACGGCGACATCATGCACTTCAGGTTTAACGTTTGATCAATTCAAAATTCATCANNGCAGGTATGACCAAAGCATGAATTTTGAAAGATGGTCAATTTATTTTTGAATTTTGAATTTTGAATTATGAATTTTATAAGGATGGTCAATTTATTTTTGAATTTTGAATTTTGAATTATGAATTTTGAATTGCTTTACGTTCTTTGGAACCCCGACGAGATCATGTTCCGCATCGGCAGCTTCGGTGTGAGATGGTATTCCACCTGCTGGTTGGTAGGGCTTCTGCTGGGCTACCTGCTCATGCAACGGCTGTTTAAGGAGCAGAAAATACCCGGTGAGAAGGTGGAAACGCTGTTCGTCTATATCTTCATCGCCATACTGCTCGGTGCCCGGTTGGGCCATTGCCTGTTCTATCAGCCCGACTATTTCCTCTCGTCGTGGGACCATATCGTCGAGATGTTCATCCCCATCCACCACATGCCCGACGGCTCGTGGAAGTTCACCGGCTATGAGGGACTGGCCTCCCACGGCGGAGTGATAGGCATGATCATCGCCATACTGCTCTATGCCCGCAACGAGAAGGTCAACGTGTGGACCGTATTGGACAACTTCGGCATCGTGTCGTGTGTCACCTCGACCTTCATCCGGTTGGGCAACCTCATGAACTCGGAGATCATCGGCAAGGTGACCGACGTGCCGTGGGCATTCGTCTTCGAGCGCGTGGACCAATATCCGCGACATCCCGGACAGCTCTATGAGGCCATCGCCTACACCGTGTTCTTCTTCATCATCTACGCGGCATACCGCCGACATCGGGAGAAAGTGGGCACGGGATTCTTCTTCGGACTATGTCTCACGCTCATCTTCGTGGCACGATTCCTCATCGAATACACCAAAGACATTCAGGTAGACTTCGAGGCCGGCATGCCGCTCGACATGGGACAGATTCTCTCCATACCGTTTATCATCATCGGCATA
>DBQL01000226.1:8258-14746 GCA_002305235.1 Prevotella sp. UBA1395
TGACACACCCCGAATGACATCATGCCCTTGCAGCAATATCAACCAATCGCTGCAAGGGCATGATGTTTTGCTTTTGGCAAAAAAAAGTTAAACCTCCCTAACTTCGTCAAGACACCGACCTTTTATCATAAAAATTTGCTATATTTGCGAGTACAAACCGTTAAAAATAAAACTACTAATATTTCAACTTTAATTATTCAACCATCGTATGAAAAAACTGTTTACGCTAACCACGTTGTTCCTTTCCTTGACCGTCAGCGTACAAGCGCAGGCCATTAGAAAGACATGGGACTTCCGTAATGGATTCAGTGCCACGACCATTACGAACCTCAACACCGACATGCAACAAAACGGCGCCACCGGAAACACCTCCAATTGGCGCAACTGGGAGAAAGATGCCACCAAGGCTTCTGATGAGAGTTTCTGGTGTGCAGACAACGGAACGACCGTCGATGACAACGGAAACGGTGTGACAACCGTCGACGGTCAGAAGATCGTTATCCCCGAACTCGAAGGCCTCAACATCAAGGGCATCAAGTCGAAGGGATTTGTCATTGCCTACAACTACGCGCAAGCCGAGAACGCCAACAGCCCCTCGGGCATGTATCCCAATGGCAAGAGCTTCGTGTGGCTTAACGGAAGCGGCCTTACCATGACCTTCACCGCGCTCAAAGGCGACACGGTTCGCATGGGTATCGAGTCACACAAGAACACCGAGGCACGCGGCGTGAACATCGAAGTGGATGGCACAGTGGTGGCCCCGATAGAGGGAAACAACGTGCCTATGTTCTACAACGACGTGACATGGGTATTGCCCGACGACACCCCGGGAGTGGATGACTACTGCACCGTGACCGTCAAAAGCACCAGCGGATGCCACATTTACTACATCATCGCAGGCAAGGGCGACGACCCATCGGCAGCATTCAAGAAGGTGGGATACCTCTATACCGGCACCACGACAGGCGATTTCGCCTATCAGACACTCTCGGCCAACACCGAGCTGAAGGTTACTCCCATCGACCTTGCTGCCACCACGCTGACCAAAGACGACCTCATCGCCTACGATGTAACGGTCGTTGCGCCCAACGTTCCGGCAGACAACGCCAATGTAAGCGTATTGAAAGACGCCATGCCGTGGACCCCGATGCTCAACCTCAACGGCAATCTCTATGAGGCTTGGGGCTATGGACGCACCGTGAGCGGCAGCGACGTTTTCGGCGTTACCTCTGTGCCCGGCAACACTCTCTTCCGTGGTCTGACCCTCGTATCAAGCGCAGACGCCGGCCTTCCGAATGGAATGAGCGGCATCGTGTTTACCAATGGCACACCCGTAACAGGCGTTCAGCTCAACGAACACTTTGCCAAGGATGACATTCTGGCCACTGTTCTCTCCGACTCTTCGGCCGTAGCCATCCATGCCCACAACATCTACCACAACGGATACCTCTATCTTCCTTATAACACCGCAGCATTGGCCGATGCCAATATGGAAGGCGACGCCACGGCTACACTGATCAACAACGCCGTGAACATGCTGGCTTCGTCAAAGGCCGACATCACCAACACGCCCGCTCCCACATTCTCTTTGCGCTACGGTAACTACAAGACCACGGTGACAATAGCAGATGCCCGCGACGACGCAGCCATCTATTTCACCACCGACGGTAGCGAGCCCACGGTGACAGGCACCAAGTATTCCGAGCCGTTCACCGTCGAGTCGCAGACCGTTGTCAAGGCCATCGCCGTGTCAGAAGGCTATAATCCGAGCCTCGTTTCCGACAGTCTCATCAGTGTATTCGAGCAGGCTCAGGCCCCGACCATGACCATTGAGGAGAGCGACGACCGCTCTGTCGTGACAATCGCAGCCACCAATGCCGATGACCAAATATGGTATAACTTCAACCAATCGGAAGACACCCTGCAGTCGACCAAGTATACAGCCCCCATCGTTCTGCGCGATCATAAGACCCTCACGGCCTTTGTCACCAATCCTACATTGGTTCAATCTGTTGCCGTGACCAAGAAAATCTACCTCAAGAACGACAAGGTCTACATCGATGTTGCCTCTCATTTCGATGCCAATTACAGCGCAGACAAGAGCAATGGCACCGGACTCTTCTCATGGGGCAAGTCGGCAGCCGACAGCACGATTACCACAGACTCCATCGTTGGCACCTTTGTCGACCCTGACGGCATAGAGCAACCGCTGTACTATTCTTATGCTCGCGAAACAGAAGTATATCCCGCAGACGGCACGAGCGAATGGGTAGTGAAGTCTAACGGACAGTCTGTGCTGTGGCAAAACATATCTGTTGGCAAGAACCCGGGCGACGGAACGGGCTATAATCCCGCTACCGCTGCCGACCTCGACACATTGATCACGAAGTACAACGTGCAGTTCTACAAGTTCATTTCCGGCCAGTATAATGCCCGCATTGAGAGCACCAAGCAGTTCCAAGGCCCCTTCAACGTGTTGACATTCCTTGGCAATGCCAGTGGCACGGGCAACGTTCAGCGCATGGGAGTGGAGGTTTCTGCCGACGGCAAGAACTGGCAATTGGTGGGCGATACCATCACCGTTTCCAACCCGCAACGTCTTTGGAGCAAGTTCAACGTGACCTACGACGGCACCGACATGGTCTATGTGCGCCTGTCTCACCTTGCCGGAAACTCCGGCGCCCAGTGCTATGACATCTACGTGATGACCGAGGGCGAGAAGTCGCTGGCACTCGAAAAAGACCTCGCCGATGCCTACGAGCAGCAGGCTACGGGTGTGAACACCGTGAATACGAACAGCGGCGTGGCCAAGGTCAAGGCCGTTTACAATATCAACGGTGCCCGCCTGAACGGTCTGCAACGCGGTATCAACATCGTGAGAATGACCGATGGCACGACCCGCAAGGTACTGGTGAAATAATCGTTTGACCAAGGACAACCGAACAAACGGGAGCCAAGTGGCGAAGACAACAAACAAATGCTCTGCATGAGCCGGTTTCCACCGGTCACGTCTCCGCTTCTTGGCTCCCTTGTTTCTGCCCTCCTTGGTCTTGTCATGCAATATCTAATCTACGTCAAAACTACTCATCTCAATTTCCTCTATCATGAGATTACTCACATTTCTAAGCTCGATCCTCATGGCATCGGGTCTCCATGCCCAGCTTCCGGCATTTCCGGGGGCCGAGGGTTTCGGTGCTTTAGCCACCGGTGGGCGTGAAAGTCGCACGGTGGTTCATGTCACCAACCTCAACGCCGAAGGCCCCGGCTCACTGGCCGAAGCGCTCAACGGCAGCAACCGCATTGTCGTATTCGATGTCGGCGGCATCATCAACCTCTCACCATCGCAAATGGTCGCCATCGACAAGCACGACAATATCACCGTGCTGGGACAGACGGCGCCGGGCGACGGCATCACCATCTATGGCAACCGGGTGCTCATCCGCAACTGCAAGAACATCATCTTCCGATATATCCGCATGCGCGGATCGATCAACATGGCCAAGGATGCCGAGACGCTCACGATGGATTATGCCGAGAATGTCATTCTCGACCATTGCTCCATCTCGTGGGGACGATGGGACAACGTGCATATCAAGGATGCCAAAAACATCACTTGGCAATACTGCATCATCTCCGAAGGCATCGACCCTCAGCGCTTCGGGGCCATCACAGACGGCACGCGCAACTGGACCATCTCACACTGCCTGTGGATCAATAACCACAGTCGCAACCCCAAGATGAAATGCTACGCGCAGATGATCAACTCCGTGGTCTACAACGGCGGCAACGGCGTGGTGGGCGGACACTCGTCTGCCGACAACTACCAAGACCTCATCAACAACTACTATATCGCCGGACCGCAAGGCTCGAGCCAGTACAGCCAGTGGACCGCCACAGACCATCTCTACCAGCGCGGCAACCTCTTGGACAGCAACAAGGACGGCA
This sequence comes from Prevotella sp. UBA1395, assembly GCA_002305235.1. Taxonomy (GTDB): domain Bacteria; phylum Bacteroidota; class Bacteroidia; order Bacteroidales; family Bacteroidaceae; genus Prevotella. Next base: position 12,204 of record DBQL01000226.1, read on the forward strand.
TGCTCAACGGCACGGAGTATGTTAACACGAGCTGCACCAACATGGACTATCCCCATTTCGCGCCGCAAGCGCCGGTCACCATCGAGACCCCGCAAGAGNNCTCAAGAGCCTCGGAACACAGGGCCAGATACTCGACTCTGAGGCCGACGCGGGCGGCATAGGCACGCTCAACGGCGGCACACGCCCCACAGATACCGACAATGACGGCATTCCCGACGAGTGGGAAACGGCCCACGGACTGAACCCCGCCGATGGCTCCGATGCCGTGGAGACAGCTCCCGACGGCTACCTGTGGATAGAGAAATATGCCAACTCGCTCACTGCCGAGACTTCGTTTCTCACCTACCCCGTCGGCGTGAAGGTGAGCTATATGGGCTCTGACAAGACCACTGCCGCCATCAGCTGGAGCAATGCCGACAGTCGGTCTGCGGCCATCCTGCTCGAGATGAGCAACGACGGCGAGAACTTCACGCAGATAGACTCCTTCCCCGCGGCCTCAACCTTTCGCAGCGTGAAAGGTTTGGACACCAAGAAGGTGTACTATTTCCGGCTGCGCACCACCGACGGCACGCGCTATTCCAACTATTCTGCCACCGTGTCGATCAACCAACCCGAGGGCACGCTGCCCGGGGGCGGCACGCCGGCAGGCACCACAACCTTTGTGCCCGAGGCCGGACGCCTCTACCGCATCATCTGCTACGCGAGCAAATACTACAACAGCGGGGCCGACTTCTCGGGCCCGGCACAGTATCTCTGCCCCGGAACGGCATCGGGCATGAGCACCCTGAGCACCGCCACGGCATTCGACTGGCAGGACCCGTCGCTGCTGTGGACCATCTCGCAAGACCCTGCCGACCCCACGAGATACCATCTGCGCACCTATGCCCGACACCTCAACATCGCGCCGACAGCCACCAACGACTACATCACCTTGGACAGCACGCTCACCAATTCCTATCAAATCACTCACGCCGGCGACTTCGCAGCCTCGCAGTCGGGCACCGGCACGCTGGCGTTCTATCGCATCAACACCCCCGACAACAATAACTTCCAGATTCGCGGCAAGTCGGGCACACAGTGGATTTGGGGCAGCGGCACCATCGCCCGGGCCGACATGGTGTTCACCTTCCAGCCCATCGACGCCTCGCTCATCGGCCTGTTCACCAAAAAACTCAAGGGCAAGGTCGACGAGGCCGAGGCTCTTCTCTCCACCGTGACCACCGGCACCGGCACCCTGCAATATCCCGAAGACGCGCGCGACATGCTCGTGGCGGCCATCGAAGAGGCCGACGCCTATCTCGCCAACTACAAACTGCTGAAGGCCACACAGCACCAAATCGACTCGGTGGAGGCCGCGCTGACCGTCTGCCTCACCCAATTCGCCAATCAGCAAAACCGCTCGTGGGGTGAATGTGATACCACACGATACTATGCCATCTACTCGTACGGCACGGCGTCGAACAGCGGCACGACCGCGGCATCATCGTCCACGGCCCGCCGATACCTCGCCGACTATGGCGACAAACTGGTGTTCCGCGTGGGTCTCACCGATGCCGAGGCCTCGCACGACACGCTGCTCGCCACGCCCCACGCGCAGTGGTTGTGCTACCCCGACACCCTCAACGCCGGCACCTTCGGGATGAAAAACGTGGCCACCGGGCGATGGCTCAACATCGAGACGAGCGGCGTGAGCGCCACACCGACAACGGTCTATCCCGTCTATAACAACACCGACAACGGCAAATACGCCTTCGCGCTCTATGTCTCGCCCTCCAACAACCGAAGCCTGAGCATCGGTACGGCCGATGCCGACGGCCTCGGGGGCGTGCTTCAGCCGTTCACCGGCACGGCCAATCGCACCCGACTGCGCTGGGTGATCGATGCCGTGGGAGAGGCATCGGCCACCGGCATACGCCAAATTCCCACCACGCCCGACCGCCCACGTGACGAATATTGGTACACGCTTCAGGGCATACGGGTCACAAATCCCGCTCACGGCGTGTTTATACACCGTGGCAAGGCAATTATCCTTCCATGAGATTCAAGGCCGTGGAGACGCCGAAAATGGCGTCACACGGCCTTTTCTGACATTACATACCGTCGTGCGCGGGCATTTCTTCCGGTCTCCCGCCCTGCACACGGTGTATTTTCCATCTCGCCGACGATTGTTTTCTGCCGGCACAAACCGTCGCTACCACGCGACGTGCTCACCCCCCTGACCTTACCGCCGAATACCCTGTAAACACCCCTTTTACCATTCATGCGGCCGGCAAAGACCCCGCGTTTGTCAGGATAATTCATCATTTTCAGATTCTGCCTTGAGCGTTCGCCGGGCCGTTCGGGCACAATTTTCGCCCGTTAGCACCACCGATTTGTATTCATCACAGGTTCATTTTTCTGCGATTACTGTCTCATCGCAAATCTCTTTCACCCCAAATGTGACTTATATCAGATTTACTTTACATCGTTTTAACAATTAAAATTAAGATGGAAAGTAAAAAATCCCGACGTCGTTCCTTTAGTAAGGACTTTGTTTTGACGGT
>DBQL01000204.1:0-1904 GCA_002305235.1 Prevotella sp. UBA1395
CAGGCAGGCCAAGGCTTCAGTTCTTTGAAGAAGTCGTGACCCTTATCGTCCACAAGGATGAAAGCGGGGAAATCTTCTACTTGAATCTTCCAAATGGCCTCCATGCCGAGTTCGGGATATTCCACGCACTCGATGCTCTTGATGCTCGACTGTGACAGTACGGCAGCCACACCTCCGATGGTACCGAGATAGAAGCCGCCGTGCTTCTGACAGGCATCGGTCACGGCCTGCGTGCGGTTGCCCTTGGCTATCATCACAAGCGAGGCGCCATGCGACTGGAACTCGTCAACGTATGGGTCCATGCGGTTGGCAGTGGTCGGGCCCATCGAACCGCACGGCAGACCCTCCGGTGTCTTGGCCGGTCCGGCGTAGAGCACGGGGTAATCCTTGAAATATTGCGGCAGCTCTTCGCCGGCGTCGAGACGGGCCTTGAGCTTGGCATGGGCAATGTCTCGGGCCACAATGATGGTTCCCTTGAGGTTGACACGAGTCGAGACAGGATACTTCGTAAGCTCGGCGCGCACGGCGTCGATGCCCTGCTCGAGATCGATCTCTATGCCTTTGGCACCCTCTCCGGGCTTGCGATATGCCTCAGGGATAAGCTCTGAGGGGTTCTCGTCCATCTTTTCGATCCAAATTCCGTCACGGTTGATCTTGGCCTTGATATTGCGGTCGGCCGAGCAAGATACGCCCATACCGATGGGACAGCTGGCACCGTGGCGCGGAAGACGAATCACGCGGATGTCGTGGGCCAAGTATTTGCCACCAAACTGGGCACCGAGCCCAATCTTCTGGGCCTCAATGAGAAGTTTGTTCTCAAGGTCTATGTCGCGGAAAGCGCGCCCGGTCTCGTCGCCCGAGGTAGGCAGGTTGTCGTAATACTTGATGGAAGCGAGCTTCACCGTGAGCAGGTTCTTCTCTGCACTGGTACCTCCGATGACGAAAGCAATGTGATAAGGTGGGCACGCGGCGGTACCAAGGCTCTTCATCTTCTCTACGAGGAAGGGCAGGAGAGTGCCCTCATTTTGGATGGTTGCCTTGGTCATGGGGTAGAAGTAGGTCTTGTTGGCCGAGCCACCACCCTTGGCCACCATCACAAAGCGGTATTCGCTGCCCTCGGTGGCCTCGATATCGATCTGTGCGGGAAGGTTGCATCGGGTGTTCACCTCATCATACATGTTGAGCGGAGCGTTCTGCGAATAGCGCAGATTGTCTTCCGTGAAAGTGTTGAAGACACCTCGGCTCAGCGCCTCCTCGTCCTCAAAGTCGGTCCATACGCGCTGACCCTTCTCGCCGTGAATGATGGCCGTGCCAGTGTCTTGGCAGAAAGGCAGCACACCTTTGACAGCTGTCTCGGCATTACGAAGGAATTGCAGTGCCACGTACTTGTCGTTTTCGGAGGCATCGGGGTCGTTAAGGATGGCCGCAACCTGCTCGTTATGTGCACGGCGCAACATGAACTCCACGTCGTGGAAGGCCTGTTGAGCCACAAGAGTAAGGGCTTCGGGAGTCACCTTGAGGATTTCCTTGCCTTCAAACTCGGCTGTGCTGACACCCTCTTTGGTCAGCAGTCGATACTCAGTGTCGTCTTGGCCCACCTGAAACATGGGCGCATACTTGAATTCTACTGGTTTTGCCATTGTTGTTTTTGTATTATGTTGAAATGATAATAATTGTCTTTTATAAGGAGATGCGAGTCGTTATGCTGTGACAAGAGCATATCAATAGCCGAAGATTTCCTTGGTCGTTACCCGACGTATGGGTGCGATCTTCTCAAGGCTCTTGATGTCGAGGTTCTTCTCATCACCCAAAATGAGATACTTGTAAGGGCGGTTTGAGATACGCTCGGCGGCATAGCGAACAAGGTCTTCCATCTTGATGGCGGGCAGCTGCTCGTAGATTTT
>DBQL01000204.1:1912-3869 GCA_002305235.1 Prevotella sp. UBA1395
TGCGCCGGGTGGAAAGCGACTTCAGCAATCCTTGTTTGGCGAGGTCGAAACCTGCCTGACGCTGTGGGATGTCATTCAAAAGGTGATTGAATTCGTTGACGCAGTCCATCATCTTATCACTCTGTGTGATGATGTAAGTATAGAAATACTCCTTGTCATTCCTGCGTGAAGGCTCCACGTAACGGGCCGAAGCCGAGTAAGCCAAGCCTCTTGCCTCGCGCAGTTCTTGGAAGACTATGGCGTTCATTCCGCCTCCGTAATACTCGTTGAACAATGCATTCATGGCGGCATTGTCGGGCGACCACGTGCTGTTGGAGTTGGTATATTGCACCATATAGATATTCTTCGCGTCGTAAGGAGCAATCAGAATCTCACTTTTCTCGGTGGGTTGGGCCGAGTATGTCATGGACGAGGTGCGCGGTTTGACTGTCGATTTCTTGCGCGGATAATTCTTTTGCACCAGTGAAATCACGTCTTTCTCGGCCGAAGGACCGAAGTACATCACGGTCAAGGGATAACTGTGGCGCAGACTTTTCAGTTGGGCGAGCAGACTATTGCCATCTGCCGACTTCATCTGTGCGTTACTCATCTGGTTGAGTGTGGGGTTGAACGACCCGTAGACACCATAGTTTCTCAGGGCGTTGAAATTCTCACGCTGGCTCTTTTTCCTGTCATCGCGAGCCTTGATGAGAAGGTCTGTCACACTGTTATAGTCGGCCTTGCTGATCCTTGCGTCTTCCAAGAATGTGGCAAAGAGCTTCAAGGCAGCAGGCATGTTCTCGTTAAGCCCGGTGATTGTAAAGCTCGTGAGATTGCTTGAAACATTCACGTTATAGTCGCAAGCTATGGCATAGAATGCCTTTTTGACGTCATTGGCACTCATTTTTGAGGTTCCCGCGTAGTCCATTAAGTCTGCGGCGACAGCCAAACGACTATCCGATTCATGGCCCGTTTGGAAGGCAAAGCGCAGCGTGAATAGGTCATCGTCGCTGTTTTGCTTATACAACATCTTGGTGTTGGCATCCACGTCGGTCTTGGTCAGGTCCTTGTCGAAGTCGACAAAACGTGGCTGAATGGCAGCCGAAGGGGTGTTGACAATCTCCTTCAAGAACGCACTCTGCTTGTCATTGTTGGTCGGAATGGGCGTGATGGCGGGCTTATCGATCTTCTGTACGGTCGTATCGGTACCCTGACGCTTATATACTACCACGTAGTTATTTCTCAGATGACGATTCGCAAAGGCCACAATCTGTTGCTTGGTCATGCCTTCCATACGACTCAGAACATTGACCTGATCCTCCCATTTCTGCTCATTGATAAACGCATCGACGAATTTATCGGCCCTCGACTTGTTGCTGAGCAAGGAGCTGTAATATCTCAATTTCATGTTGTTGATTACCGACGACAGCAGGTTGTCGGCAAAACGGCCCTGCTTCAGCTTCTCGATCTCTGCCAAAACAAGTTCTTTTGCGTCTTCCAGCGATTGCCCTTGCTTGGGCACTATCTGCAAGACGAACTGCCCATAATCATGCAACCCTTCATAATAGGCAGCCGATTCCTGCACCTTCATGGGCATGTTCAGGTTCACATCCAATAGTCCGGCCTTGCCGTTGCTCAGTATATCGGCGATGACATTGAGCGTGTCTGCCTGATAGCTGGAGGCTCCCTCGGTTTTCCATCCCACCATAGCATACTCGGCTTCAAGGCCGATTACCGTGGTGTCAACGGGCGAAGTGTAGTCGGCAATGGGCGCGTATTCGGGGCGGGAGAGACTTTCGTTCTTTTTCCAATCGCCGAAATACTTGTCGATGATGGCCACTACGCGGTCGGGATCGAAGTCACCGGCCATGCAGATGGCCACATTGTTGGGTACATAATAGCGGTTATAATAGTTCTTGATATTGATGATCGACGGATTCTTGAGATGTTCCTGCGTACCGATGGTGGTCTGTGTGCC
>DBQL01000204.1:3951-10497 GCA_002305235.1 Prevotella sp. UBA1395
ATTCGTGCCCAAGTCTCTATCTCATTGGCCGGGATATCCTCCACATAGCAGGTCACATCGTTAGAAGTATAGGCATTGCTCCCTTCCGATCCTATGCTCGCCATGAGCTTGTCATACTCGTTGGGAATATTATATTTGGCGGCAAGCTGCGATATGGAGTCTATCTCGTGATAGGCTTTCTTGCGCGCCGCGGGGTCGGTCATGCGACGATATTTCTCATATCGGTTTTGGATAGAGTCGAGCAGGGGGGCCTCTGCCTGCATGTTGCTCGAACCGAAGTGCGTCGTTCCCTTGAACATCAGGTGCTCAAGATAGTGTGCCAACCCCGTGGTTTCTGCCGGATCGTTGCGCGAACCGGTGCGCACGGCGATGTATGTCTGCAATCTCGGTTTCTCCTTGTTTACCGAAAGGTATATTTTCAATCCGTTATCGAGGGTATAGATGCGGCTTTGCATGGGGTCACCCTTCACCGACTCATAGCGGTAATTCTGTGCCGTAACGGTGGAACACAGCGTCAAGGCCACAAGGGCCAGTGTATGTTTCAATCTCATTGTCTGTTTAATATCGTTGTGTTTGTCGGGCCTGAACATGCGTTTCGGGCCACAACGGGTTATTTTTCGTAATCGCCTTCGTGGTCAAGGCTGTTCACAAAATTATCCAAAACCTCTTTCTCCACGTCGCCCATGCGATACTCTTTCTCCGCGTCCTTGCGAATCTCCGCTATCCATGTGCGTCGCGCCGTGACATAATCCTCACGTATGCGGGCAGCGTCTTCGAGCGTAATCTCAGTCAATCCATAGTAGTCGAGGATAAGCCGGTAGGTCCATGTCCACTGGTATTCACGATAATGTGCGTCTATTTCGCGGAAGCGGTCTATGATCTTGTCGACCGTGTCCAGCGTACCGTTCTTGATATCATCGATGACCCGCTGCTCCTCAGAGGCCGGCAGCAACAGTCCCGAGAGGTCATTCCAGTCGCCTAACCCCACTTCTGTGGTCGGGGCATTAAGCTCCGGATCTCGCTTGAGCACCCGCTTGAGCACGGCACCCATATAGATGCGCAGGGCGATGTCATAGTATTTGATGCCCTTCTGCAGNNCGCAGGTCTTCCAGTATTTTCTTGCCTTTGACAATCTCTCCGACAGAGAATGGCGACAGCCAGTCTTGGTTAACGATGCTCTTTTGGCTGTCTTTGGGGCGCACATCACGCTTGGGCCACTTTTGAATATCACGGTAAAGGCCCACCGTGGTGATATTGCGACCGGGCGAGAGGCACATGGTGTCGTTGTACGAAACGAGGTATGAGAACGGCAGGTTACGGGTGTCAGGATGGTGCATCAGTTTGCCGAAGCACACGCTGAAGGTACCGATGTTGGCCGGCATGAGCAGATATGCGCCGCTGGCCGTCTTGGTACCGCGCTCCAAAATGCCCCAGTGCATGGGCCCCATCTTATACGCATGATTGGAAAAGTTGGTGGCCGAGCCGGCGTTGTAAAAGCTGAATTGAGCACCAATGAGCAGCGAACTCTTATGGTGGCTTGCCGTAAAGGGTCCGCAGAACGCCGCGCAGGCCTCACCATTGCTCATGTAGCTGTTGGCAAAGAATACGCTGGCCGAGGCGGTGAACCCACTGTTCAGCTGACAAGCCTCGCCCACGAAGCAGTCTTGTATCTTCACAGAGTTGGTAATCGACGACCCATCGCTGACAATAGAGTTCTCGCAAATCACACCCGTACCGATATATACGGTGGCATTTGGCGAAGTGACGATGGTGGTATCGCTGAGTCGTGCCGCGCCGTTGATCTCGCAATCGTCGTAGATAACGGTATTGGTAATCTCCTTGGTGTTCACAATCTTCACCCTGTCGCCGATGGTGCCCCGCTCGGGAGATGTGGTCTCGATATCCTCGCGGACCAGTCGCCGTATGGCGTCTTTAAGCTCACGGTCGTGGAAATGCTTCACCATGAAGGCGGCAAACTGGCTGTTGAGGTCTTTGAACAGAATGACATTGCCGTCGCCCACCTCGTTGAGCACCGATATAAGGTTGCCCTCTCCGTAGGTGGCGCCCTCCGTAGTCTCCATCGTCGAGACATTGGAGATGTAACAGTCGTCACCGATCGTATAGTTGTTGATATAGTTGCCGATGTTCTCGATGAGACAGTTGTCACCCACGGTAACATTGCGCAGGGTGGCGTTGTTGATGCCCGAATGCTTGAAAAAGTCTTTGGTGATCTCCACATTCTTGTCGAACGCGCCGATGTTCACCTCTCCATAGAGCAGCACCCGATGCATGTAGTTGGGAATGAAATCATCCGATACGTTGATATTGTCCCAGTTCTCGGCCCAACAGTTGCGGTCTTCGAGAGTGATGATTTCGTCTTCGGTGAGCTTTCTGTATTTCATATTCTTGACGTGTTATAAGGTTTAAGTTATCGTGAGCCGGTCAGTCTTCGGTGGGATAGAGAAAGTCATTATAGGGATATTTCTGCACATGCAGCTCACGAACTTTACGGTAGAGCACATCACGAAAATCGTTGAGATTCTCCCTTTGCTTCGCGGAGATGAACAGACAGTTCCTGTCGAGCTTCGCCATCCATGTTTTTTTCAATTCCTCGAGCGAGATATTCTCCTTGGTCTCAGGCGTGAGGTCGTCAGGCTCCTTGTCGGTCCAGTGATAGTTGTCAATCTTGTTGAACACCATCATCACGGGTTTGTCCGCGCATTCCAAGTCTTTCAGCGTTTGATTCACCACGTTGATCTGCTCCTCAAAATCTGAGTGCGAGATATCCACCACATGCACCAGCAGGTCGGCCTCGCGCACCTCGTCGAGCGTCGATTTGAAGGAGTCGACAAGATCTGTGGGCAGCTTGCGAATGAATCCCACGGTATCGGCCAGCAGGAAGGGCAGATTGTCGACCACCACCTTGCGCACCGTGGTGTCGAGCGTGGCGAAAAGCTTGTTCTCGGCAAACACCTCGCTCTTGGCAAGGATGTTCATGATGGTGGATTTGCCCACGTTGGTATAGCCCACCAAGGCCACGCGAATCATGCGACCGCGGTTTTTGCGCTGCGTGGTCTTTTGCCGGTCGATTTCCACGAGCCGCTGCTTGAGCAGGGTAATGCGTTGCAGAATGATTCGGCGGTCCATCTCCAACTGGGTCTCTCCCGGTCCGCGCAGACCCACAGACCCTTTTCCTCCGCCCGACCCCGAGCCGCCACCCTGACGCTCCAAGTGTGTCCACAGTCGCTGCAGACGGGGCAACATATATCGGTATTGCGCCAGTTCCACCTGCGTCTTGGCATTGGCGGTCTGCGCGCGCATGGCAAAGATATCGAGGATGAGCGAGGTGCGGTCGAGTATTTTCACCTTCAACTCGGCCTCGATGTTACGCATTTGCTTCGCCGTCAGCTCATCGTCGAAGATCACCATACCCACCTCACGGTCGTTGTCCTCCTCGTCCAAGATAAATTGCTTGATNNCCGGCGGTGTCGGCCAAAAACTCAAGTTCGTCGAGATATTCGTTCGTCTTGGCTTCGTCTTGCCGGGGAGTGATCAGACCCACCAATACGGCTGTTTCGGCCTTGACATCAGATATGACAAATTCTTTCATTCAATCTTTATATTATATAGGTGCAAAGATACAGAAAAGATTGGGAAATCGTGTTTCGGGCTTCTCTTTTTTAGCATTGTTTCGTAAAAAAGGAGAGACTGTTCGTAAACGTTTACGTGATTTTTCGAGAAAAAGTACGAAGTATATTTGACTTAAATCAATTTATTGCCTAACTTTGCATTGTCCTAAAGAGAAATGATTTATAAAAGATTTCTAAGATCATAACTACATAAAGACAAATTGCTGAAACATTCGAGAATTTGAAATCGTCCGGACGTGAGTCCGGGCGGTTTTGTTTTTAAACCACCGACGCTTTCTTTGTGCCATCGCCGGCGGATAAGTGCCGGCAGAATCGGCATCGAAAATCATCGTGCCAAGTATATACTTTGTTGTGATAAAATACCATTATTAGCGTTATCAAACAGTATAGTTCTACGAACAAAATAGGTGAATTAGGTTCATCATTCTCCCGTTACGGTGTCTCCGCATCCCGATTTTCACACGAATCGAGCCGTCTGCGGTTGCGATAGGGGCTCTTTCGCGTCTCCAAAACTATCTTTTCGGCTTGCGATTACTACCCAAACGCGCTGCGAAAGCTATCTAATCGCGCTGCGATGAGATAGCTTTCGCAAGGACGAAAAATGTCAAGATAACACAAGATGCTGGTTATGAGCCTGTTGTATGGCGAGCGTTTTTTTACGCAATTTGCCGTCATCGGGTGCCCGCTATGTTGCACACGCAGAATTTTAAGACAATTGTTCAAATCATTTCATGTATAATTTCAGTGCCCTCAACAGCATTATCCGAGCGTCATCGTTTGGGGGCAGAGTAGGGAATGATGAGCGAAAAAATGGATATTTCGCAAAATAAGTGGGCGGTTGTCTTGTGATTTCTTCATGAAATTGTTAAATTTGTGGCAACTTAAACCTTGACAATTATGAGACTGATTATCGAACCTGATTACAGTGCCATGTCCAAATGGGCAGCCAACCATGTCATCCAACGTATCAACGACTTCAAGCCATCTGCCGACCGACCCTTTGTGCTCGGACTTCCCACAGGAAGTTCGCCCGAGGGCATGTATGCCGAACTGGTAAGGGCGTGTAAGGACGGACGTGTAAGTTTCAAGCATGTGGTGACGTTCAACATGGACGAGTATGTGGGATTGCCCGAGAACCATCCCGAAAGCTATCACAGTTTTATGGCCCGGAACCTCTTTGACCATATCGATATCGACCGTGAGAACATCCATATCCTCAACGGGAACGCCGAGGATTTGCAAGCCGAGTGTGCTCACTATGAGGAGATGATTGCCAACGCAGGGGGTATAGACCTGTTTGTGGGAGGTATCGGGCCCGACGGTCACATCGCGTTCAACGAGCCGGGGTCGAGCCTTGCGAGCCGCACACGCATGAAAACACTCACGACAGACACCATCATCGCCAACAGCAGATTTTTCGACAACGACGTGAACAAGGTGCCCCACTATGCGCTCACCGTGGGTGTGGGCACGGTGATGGACGCCCGTGAGGTGATGATCTTGGTGAACGGGCATCACAAGGCAAGGGCTTTGCAGGCCGCCGTAGAGGGCGCCGTGTCTCACTGGTGGACCATCTCGGCCCTGCAGATGCACCAACACGGCATCATCGTGGCCGATGAGTTGGCATGCGATGAACTGAAAGTTTCGACATACCGTTATTTTAAAGATATAGAAAAGGACAATTCATGATGAAAACAAATCTACTTTTGACGCTCGCACTGATGACGGCACTGCCCTCGACAGCTGTCGAGAAGACCATCACTTCGCCCGACGGCAAACTCGTCGTAACCGTTTCTGACCAAGGCGGACGGGCAACATACCATCTCACCTACGACGGTAAGCAGATGATGCGGGAGTCGAGACTCGGACTGGAAACAAACATTGGCGACTTCACCCGGAACCTCTCGATGACCGTCAAGAGCGATGCCGAAGTGACCAACCGATACACCATGACACGCACCAAGGCCTCGACGGTCGACCGCAAGGCGCGACGGACAACACTCACATTCACCAACGACGATAAGTTGGAGATGGATGTGGAGTTCTATGTGAGCGACAACGACGTGGCCTATCGTTACCTGTTGCCCCGCCCCAAGAAAGACAATCCCAAGTGTGCCGTGGTCTATGGTGAGGCAAGCTCATTTCATTTTCCCGACTATACCACCACGTTCCTCTCGCCACAGATACAACCCATGACCGGGTGGGAGCGCACCAAGCCAAGCTATGAAGAGGTGTTCTCGTCTGACGCGGCAATGACAGCGAAGTCGCAGTATGGCGTGGGATACACCTTTCCGTGCCTGTTCAGGATCGGACAAGACGGATGGGTGCTTGTATCAGAGACCGGGGTGACGGCCGACTATGTGGGCGCACGGCTCGGAGAATACAAGGAGGGTGAGGGATATACCATTGCCTATCCGCAGAAAGGAGAGATGAACGGCAACGGTACGCCGTGGGCAGCCATCGCGCTGCCGGGCCATACCCCGTGGCGAACCATCACCGTGGGCAACACGTTGGCACCCATCGCCGAGACCACCATTCCCTTTGATGTGGTGGAAGAGCAGTATGCGCCGTCACAACCGTATAAGCCCGGACGGTACACTTGGAGCTGGCTGATATGGCAGGACAACAGTATCAACTATGACGATCAGGTGAAATTTGTCGATACCGCGGCCAAGATGGGATATGAGTATGTGTTGGTGGACAACTGGTGGGATACGCAAATCGGGCGTGAGGGCATAGAGAAACTCTCACAATATGCACAGACCAAAGGGGTGCATCTGATGCTGTGGTATAACTCCAACGGCTTTGAGAACGACGCTCCGCAAGGGCCGCGCAACATCATGAACCGAGCCATTGCCCGTAAGAAAGACATGGCGTGGATGAGAAAGATTGGCGT
>DBQL01000204.1:10556-12170 GCA_002305235.1 Prevotella sp. UBA1395
TGCACACTTCCACGCGGGTGGGAGCGCATGTATCCCAACTTTGCGGGGTCGGAAGCGGCGTTGGCATCCGAGAACGTGTTTTTCACCGAGGAAGCCGCACGTCGTGAGGGATACGACATGACGATGCATCCGTTCGGGCGCAATGCCGTGGGCAGCTTCGATTGGGGTGGGGTAATCATGAACAGGATGATGAGCAAGGACAACCGAAGCCGTCATCGCCGATTCACTTCCGACGTGTTCGAGATGGCCACGGCCATCACCAACCAGTGCAGCGTGAACTGCGTGGAGGTCACTCCAAATGTGGTCGACAGTCTGCCCGCACACGTCATCGACTACCTCAGGCAGATTCCCACAACATGGGATGAGACCAAATTCGTGGCCGGATACCCCACCAAATATGCCGTGATGGCCCGTCGCACGGCTCAAAAATGGTATGTGGGCGGACTCAACGGCACGCAATCGCCCATGACGCTGACCCTTGAACTGCCGATGTTGGCCGGTAAGACAGTGAAATATTATGTGGATGGCAAGTTGAAAAAAGGACAGCAGTGGCCCGACTCGGAGTTGCGACGTCTCAAAATAGGCAAAGACGGCAAAGCCAAAGTGACCATGCAGCCCTTGGGGGGCATCATACTCATGGAGGAGTAGGGGTAGTGACGTGCCGTGCAAAGCGTGCGGGCACGTATCGATGAAACAGAGAACAAGATCCGCGAATGCCTGAAAGGGGGAAATTTCCCACCTTGGCGTTCGCGGATCTTTTGTGATTCCGAAGGTTGTTTCCATGCATGAAAGGGTGAGAACAAGCGTGGAACACCATTCGTGTCAGCGTGTCAGGTATCGAAACCAAGCATAAGGACGGCGACGTTTCAGATAATCTGGCTCGTCCATGTGGTCGTATGCCTCGCGCTCGAAACCGATATGATGATAAGCATTGCCGTGGAGTGGGAGACGGATAAGCCATTCCACCAAATACCAAAGATAAAAACCGATGAACAACATCTCTATCATTTGCCGCGTATGTATTTGCTCATGCCTCACCAGATCACTGGTGATCTGTGTGCCTTTTCTGCAAAAGAGCAGTCCTGCGATGTTGATGGCATCGTATCGGCGTGGTGGCAATATGCGGTTTCTGATAATCTTCATCGGTGCAAAGATAATAAAAAAACGGTCAAAAGGGTTCAGAACAACCCCATCCAATCATCAAAATTCTTATTTTGGAAAGCGTGAATGCCGTTGCGTTCGGCGGCTTGACAGTTCACCTCCAAGTCGTCGATGAATAGCGTCTCGTCGGGGACGATAGCCGTTTCCATGATGACCTGCTGAAAAATATCGTCATTGGGCTTCTTCTTGTGCATCTTCTGAGATACGAAAGTCTGCTCGAAATAGTCGGTTACGCCATACTGATTCATCGGAAACAGATTGTCTACGCAATAGCGCCAATGCAGGTCGATGGTGTTGCTGAGAAGGAATGTGCGGTAGCCTGCTTTGCGTAGGTCAAGCAGTTTTTGCTTCTTGGCATCGGGAATGTAGCGAAGCATGGCGTTAGTGGCATCGGTAATCTGCCGGTCGGTCACCTCAGTGCTCGTCATCTTACGAAATGAATCGAAGAATTCC
>DBQL01000104.1:0-3702 GCA_002305235.1 Prevotella sp. UBA1395
ATGGCCTTGGCCGAGTCGATCACACTGCCTCCTCCCACGGCAAGGATAAAGTCGACCTGCTCGTCGTGCACCCGTCGGATGCCCTCCCTGACGAGCCCGAGGCGCGGGTTGGGAACCACTCCGCCGAGGGTTGTAAAGTCGATATCGGCTGCCCGCAGGGTGTCCAAGATGGTGTCTAAGAGTCCCGAGGCCTTGGCGCTCTTGCCGCCATAGTGTACCAATACCTTGTGGCCGCCGTATTTTTTCACGAGTCGTGCCACCTGTTGCTCGGCCTCCTTGCCGAAGACCACCTCCGTGGGGGCGTAATAGATAAAGTCTTTCATTGTGATGAGATGTTTTTTGATGTTGTTCGTAATTAAGTTCAAATTTAGGCTTTTATGGCCGAACATCCAAGGAAAGAGGCGAGGTCTTAGGATGAATTAACCATTTTTTGTCTCGGGCCGGGAGATTGTCGGGCGTGGCTGTGTGGGTGGCAGGCCGGTGTCTGAGCGCAATAGGAGAGGCATATCCGGTGTGCCGGATATGCCTCTCTGTGTAGGTCAGTTTTTGTGAACGGTATGACAGCTTACTTGCTGACGGTCTTTCGCACGGTCACGCTGCCGTCAGACATCATCGTCTTCACGATGACGATACCGGGTTGGGGCTTGCTCAGCTCGCGGCCGTCGGCCGTATAATACCGCTGCCCGAGCACTTGGGCCGAGGCATTGACGTTTCTCACGCCGCTGGCCTGCATGGTGGTGCTCTCGTAGATAAGCCTGAAGTTGTCTACCTTGAACCATCCCAATCCGTTCACCGTGCTCCCGTTGCCGTAGGATGTGCCCGCGGGACTGATGCCGTTGGTGCGGAATCCGAATTTCAGCACGCCGTCTGCCTGAACGCCAAAGCGCACCTGCATGGGCTTGAGAAGGCTCGTGGTGGGGTCGTTGGCCTCACAGGCGTGGGCCGCGTAGGTGAGATGGCGCAGCGTGTCGGTCTCCAACCGGTCATAGTCGTAGGCCAACTTGGCGTCGGGGGTCATCAGTTCGGGCGAATAGTTATAGTCTTTGGCCCATATTTGCACGCAGTCGTTGCCGAAGATGCGCTGGTTGGTGATGTTGTTTCCGGCCCAGTTGTATTGCACCATGACATCGGCCTTCAGCAGATAAGTGCCCGCGGGCATGCCGGTGAGGGTTTGCGACAGCTCCACGTCGGGCATTTTCGAGGTCCATATACCCCATAGGTTGTTGCCGTGGGTGGGCTGACGGGTGATGGTTGTGCCGTCTTCGAGCTGCACGTTGATGGCATCGCCCTCGTTGATGGCACACCATCCGGAGATCTTTGCGGCCGGTGCGCTCTTGATGGTGTCGCCATCGAGGATGAGATCCCATCCCACCGGCGGGTTGGCCACGCCTGCGCTGCCCATGCCTCCCTGTGCGCTGAGGTCTTCAAAGCTCGGGTTGGCGATGAGGTTGGTGAGTTCGCCACCCACCTTGACGCCGTTTTTCTTGCAGTCGGCCAACGCCTCGTCCATCGCCTTGATGGCTTGGTCGATGCCCGTGGCATCGAAGGTGCCGTTGTCGTAGCCTGTCTGTGCCGCCTCGATGGCTGCCCGGTATTGCTGCGCTCCCTCGTAGGCCTTGTAGAGATTATAGCTCTCGCCGTGGGCGGTCATGGCGTCGCTGAGTTTCCGGTAGGCCTTGACGGAGGCATCTACGCGCGGCACGAGGTCGATCAACTCGACGATGGCCTTGTTGATTTCATCCTGTGGCGAGGCCGAGGTGACTGTCGAGAACTTCTCTGAGGTCTCGAAAGCGATGTCGTTGATATCGGCCTGCATCATGTAATTGAGCGAGGTGTTGAGCACATCCTCATAGTGATAGAGCACGTTCATGGCATCGTCGGGCACATATCCCTTGCTCACGATGCGGAAATTGTCTACCTTGAACCATCCATCGCCACCCGAGGTGTTGGCCGAGGTGCGCTTGGCGGTCTTCAGGTTGCCGTCGGTCTTGAGTCCGAAGGTGAGCGTGCCGTCGTACACGTAAGCGTCTACCGACACGTCGCGGAGCATCCGGTCGGTGGCCTCGTCGTCATATTCGGCGTAGCTCAGCACCTCATCGGAGAGCTGCGAGGCATCATATTGGTCGGCGTGCCCATAGAGTGTGGCGTTCTTGTTGCCGAAAATGCGCTGCGAGGTGAGTCGCGAGCCATTGCCGTTGGCACCCGCCATGAGTGCGGCCGTGATGGTATAGGTGCCGTTTTCCAGTCCGGTGATGGTCTGTGAGAGTTGGTATTCGGGCATGCCGGCATTCCAAATGCCGAACGCCAACTTACCGTCCAGCGCGCCTTCGGCATCGCTGTTGATGCCATACCATGCAGAGAATCCGGCGGCTTTCAGCTCCGCGGTGGTCGAAACCTGCTTGCCGTTGGTATAAGCAGACCATCCTGCGGGTGTGGCCGCAACGTCGGAGTGCTCCACGCCGCCCTGTGCCGTCATGTCCTCGAAGCTCATGTTGGCTCCGAGATAGGTGAGGTCGCCATAGCCTTTCTTGTATTCCACGATGGCATCGGTCAGCGTTTGCGTGGCGGTGGCGATGGCATCGGTGGCGTTCAGGTCGTTATAGTTCTGCGTGGCGGTGGCTGTCGCGGCCGCGAGCTTGGCATCATTGTCGTTGGCAAGAATCTCCTCGGCCGAGGCGATGAGGTCTTTCAGTTTCTGCTTCGCGTTGATCAGGGCCTCGGCTTCGGCAAGGTCGGCGGCGCCAAAAGAGCCTCGTTCATAGATGGCGGTCACGGCATCGACCGTACCTTGGTATCCTTTGCCGAATGTTTCGTCACCGACATTGGCCGTCAACGCTTCGATTTGCGTATAGAGTTGCATCTTCAACCGGTATGTTTCGACAGCCGCCGTGTCGGCAAATGCCCAGTATTCGTGGTTGGTTTGCTTGCCGATGATCCAGTTGGTGAGCGGGTCTGTGGCCGGATCGCCGGTCTCAGGGATGGTCTCTACACCCCCCATGTAGTCGGGAAACCATGTGTTGCCGCTGTAAGTGGATACCACATATTGTCCGCTGCTGTTGAGATGGATGGGCAATCCCACTACCGACTGGTTGGTTTGGTCGGCTCCGCTCACGATGCGGAAGTAGCCGGGATAGGCCCCATTGGTAGTGAGGGCGTAGTGGGCAGGCTGTGTAAGGTTTCCCTTCAGGTTGGCATCGCCCAAGTTGTAGCCCATGTAGGTGGTTTCACCAGTGGTGAAATACCAGCCGTCGGCATCCTGATGGGCGGTGATGGCGGCGTTGCGCCAGTTGGAGTTGGCGTAGTTCAGCAGATAATAAGAGCCGTCCCATGAAGTGGTAGACCAGTAAAGGTTGGGCTGTGTGTAGTTGAAGAGGATGTAAACCCCACCATCTACGGGTGTGGTGGCAATGCGAGGCGGGTCGATGGCCATCGCGTTACCGGCTGCAGACAATGCGGCAGCCACGCAAATCAGGCGTAGTTGTTTGAAAGTCATAATAGTGATGTTAGTTTAAAAGTTAAAGATAAGTTGTAGTTCTATGATGTGGTTAAAATTACACTTTATTCTTATAGCCCACAAATCATTTTCCTTTTTTTTAACGCTAATTAATGATTTGACAGTTCAAATCAAGTCTCTTTGTCAACTACCAGATTACATTTTATGGGTTAAAGAATGTTTTTCGGGTATCTTTTCGGGCAGAAGTG
>DBQL01000104.1:3770-3946 GCA_002305235.1 Prevotella sp. UBA1395
GTGGGTTACAACGTGGCTTTGAGCAGATTGCGACAGTCCTCGAGAATGGCCGTCAACTCATCCACGGTCTGTGCCCTCAGCATGGCGATGCGCGTCTGCTTGAAGTTGGGAATGGCCTTGAAGATGGGCGAAGCGGCAAGGTGTCGCCGGGTGTGCAGAATGCCTCGGTACTCGTC
>DBQL01000104.1:4055-4447 GCA_002305235.1 Prevotella sp. UBA1395
TCCACGCCGTAGCGCTCAAAGGCCGTGTATGCCTCTTGGGGCGTGGTGATATCACCGTTTCCAATGATGGGGATATGTATTCTCGGGTTACGCTTCACCTCTCCGATGAGCGTCCAATCGGCCTCTCCGGTGTACATTTGCGAGCGTGTTCGGCCGTGGATGGTGAGCGCCTGAATGCCGCAATCCTGCAGTTGTTCGGCCAGTTGGGTGATGACGAGGTCTGTCGAATCCCATCCCAACCGGGTCTTGACGGTAACGGGAGTCTTCACCGCTTTCACCACCTCACGGGTGATTTCGAGCAGCAACGGGATGTTTCTGAGCATTCCCGCGCCTGCCCCCTTGCCCGCCACCTTCTTCACAGGGCATCCGAAGTTGAGGTCGATGATGTCGGG
>DBQL01000104.1:4535-6425 GCA_002305235.1 Prevotella sp. UBA1395
TTGCACAGCTTACGGAATCCGATGTCCGTCACGTCTTCCATCGGGGCGAGAAAGAGCGGTCTGTTGCTAAAATCTATGGTTGAAATCTTCATTGTTATTGGGAAAAGGTCATTGCTCCCCCCCCTGACGGCCTCATCGTCGAGGCCGATGTCGGCGTGTGCGTGAGCCGTTTGATTCGGCAGTTTACTCTTGTTTTATCCGGCTGAATACTTTTATTTTTTATTGTAACAGATGGTATGTGCCCCCGGCGTATGGCTTCACGACCCCCTTCATCTCCAAACCGAAGAGCAGAGAAGAGAGCGTTCCCATCGGGAGTGCGGTCTTCACGCTGATGATGTTGAGTTGCAAGTCATTGGTTTGTCGCAGCACATCGACGATCTTTCGCTCGTCATCCGTCAACTCCGGGAACAGCGTTCTCGCTATTCCGGCCTGTCTTGCCGCCGCCACCTTTGCGTCATCGTCCCACCGCATGGCTTTCACGAAATCGTCTGCCGATGTGATCAGTGCCGCGCCGTTGTCCCTGATGAGCCTGTTGCAGCCCTCGCTGTACACGGCACCCACCGGTCCGGGGAAGGCGAACACGTCTCGGTAATAGTCTTTAGAGATGCGAGTGGTGATGAGTCCGCCGCCTTTTGCCGCGCTCTCCACGAGCACGCAGGCATCCGAGATGCCTGCGATGATGCGGTTCCGTCGTACGAAATTGAGTTTGTCGGCATTGGTACGCGTCATAAATTCGGTCAGCAAGCCACCCTGTTTCACCATCTCGTTGGCCACGTCTCGATGGTGTGGCGGGTACAGATCATCAAGTCCGTGTGCCAGCACTCCGATGGTTTCCACTCCGTTTCTCAGCGCGTGTCGATGGGCACAGATATCGATGCCGTATGCCAGTCCGCTCACGACGACGATGCCGGGGCACAGCATGCCGAGGTCGGCCACAAACCGTCGGATGAGGTCTTCGCCGTAAGGCGTGGCGTGTCGTGTCCCCACGATGTTGATGATACGCCTTGCGTTGAGGTCGGCCGTGCCCTTGTAGAAGAGCATGAGTGGCGCGTCGGGACATTCTTTGAGGCGTGCGGGGTAGTCGTCGTCGTTGAGACAGATTGCCCTGATGCCGTGGCTCTCGTCGTAAGCCAATTCCTCTTCCGCCCTCGGCCTGACGGTTTCCACGTCGCCGAGAGCTTCCATCACCTTGCCGGAGATTTCCGGAACGATCTGTCGCAGGTCTTTGCGATGCTCGATGATGGCCGTTGCCGACCCCATCTCCCGATAGAGATCCACCATCATGTTGAGGTTGAAATAGCTCAATCGGGTGAGAATGGCCGTGTTGAGTCGTTCCTCGTAGGCTGTCATGCTTGTTTGCTTTGAGGGTGTGAGAGGCTTTTGCGCGAGCGCGGCGACGTTTTACGACTGTTGTGCGGCGTTCTCGCGCTCAAACTTTTCGATCACCGGCATGAAGGCCTTGTCATAGTCTTCGCTCATGCCCAACCGTCCGTTGATGAGCGTCACCAGCTCCACGTCGGCGTGAAAGCACAGCGCTTCGTCCGAGGCACGGTAGATGTCGTGCTCGAACACATATCGCATGCCCTCTTTGTGCAGGTTCATCCGTGATACGAACTCATCGTCCGACCGCAGCGATTGCTTGAATTTCAGCTGCATACGGGCCACCACGGCATCGACGCCCTGCTCGTGAAGTTTGGCGAAACTCACCCCGAGCGAGTTGAGAAAACGATGTCTCGTGTGCTCGGTGTAGTGCAGATAGTTGGCATTGTTGACAATGCCTTGGATGTCACATTCATAATCGCGCACATCCATGCGGGTCTCGAAGATATATTTTTTTGTTTTCATCTTTCACAAAAATACGTAAAATTCACGGACGAGAATGTTCCGCCG
>DBQL01000104.1:6430-11234 GCA_002305235.1 Prevotella sp. UBA1395
CCCGCAGCCTGCCGTCGCGGCGTGGTGTGTGCGTTGTCACCTCGCCTCCATCATCGTATTGGCCATGAGGGCGGTGGAGTTGCGGAGTATGCGCAAGAACTCTTGCGCCGAGTTCTTGAAATAGGCATCCCGCAGGATGTGAATACACCCTTCCATGCTGTTGCAGTCTGACTTGATAGGTACGGCGCGCAGGTCTTGCCGGTGCATCACGGTGGCCTCCGACAACACCGTGACGTGATGGGTGTGTCGAAGGAGTTCCAACAAGAAGCTCACATGGTTCACCTCCACCCGGATATTGAAGTTCATGTCCTTGTCGGCCACCAGTTTGTCAAAGGCGTTTCGTGCCTGCAGGCCGCGCGCGGGCAGCACCAAGTCGTATTGTTGCAGTTCCTCCAGTTCTACCGAGGCATGCTGTGCGAGGGGGTGATTGCTTTGCACCACGGCAGCCAAGCGGTTGGAAAACAGCAGCCGGCTCTCAATATCCTTGTCGGTTTTCAGTGGTCTGAAGGCGAGCACGAAGTCGAGTTCGCGTTTCTTGAGCATCGTCATCAGCTCCTCCATCGTGCGGTAATGGATGTTGAGTTTCACCCCCGGATAGGTGTGCATGAACTCGACGAGCGTCTCCGACATGATGGTGCTGAACGAGAATGTCACCCCGATGTTCAGTTCGCCGGTAAGCATTTTTTTCAGGTCCTCGATGTGGTCCATGCACGAGTTGGTGGCCACCACCGCCTTTTGGGCGTAGGGCAGCAGTTCCTTTCCGGCCTCGGTGATAAACACTTCGTGGCTGTTGCGTTCAAAGAGCGGCAGCCCTATCTCCTGCTCGAGATGGCTGATTTGTTGCGAGAGGGTACTCTGCGTGATGTAAAGGCGCCTGCTCGCCTCCGAGAAGTTGAGCGTTTCGGCCACCTTGAGAAAATATTTCAGTTGACGGATGTCCATTGTCAGTGATTGGTTTGTCGCATGCAAATATAGGGTTTATTTCCCGATAAGGCACGCGTTGTGTGGTTGTTTTTCACCATTGGGGCCGTCGCGCCTCAGCGCCACGGCCCCCGTTGATGTTTGCCGGCATCTTGTGCCGGGATGTTCGCGAGTGTTTATCCCAAGGCGAAGATCATGATTTGTATGGTCACCACGCGCAGGAACATGGCGAAGGGATATACCGTGGAATAGCCCACCGACGGCGAGTCGCTCTGCGTCATCTCGTTGGCGTAGGCCAGTGCCGGCGAGTTGGTGTTGGCACCGGCCAGCACACCCATGAGCGTGAAGAAGTTGATGTGGAACACCAACCGTCCGATCAGTCCGCCGATGATGACGGGTATCATCGTGATGGCCAGTCCGTAGCCTATCCATTGCAGTCCCGACTCACTCGCGATGGTATCCACAAACACCCGTCCGGTGCCCAGTCCCAAGCAGGCCAAGAAGATGTACAGGCCCCATTCGCGCAGCATGAGGTTTGAGCTGAGCGTGTTATAGTTCACGAGATTGTATTTCGGGCCGAAATATCCGATGAGTATGGCCACCACCAATGGTCCTCCGGTGAGTCCCAACCGCAGGTTCTCGGGAATGCCGGGCAGCACAAACGGGATGTTGGCCACGATGCAGCCCAATACCAGTCCGAGGAAGATGGGTATGAGATTGGGGTCGCTCATGCGCCGCATCGAGGCCCCCACCTTCTTTTCCACGTGACTGACTCCCAGCTCGGTACCCACCACATTGACCGTGTCGCCCATCTGCAGCTTGAGCGTCGGCGTAGCCACGAGGTCCACGCCCGAGCGGTTCACGCTCGTGATATTCACCTCCTGACTGCTGCCGATGTTGAGCTGGGCGATGGTTTTATCCTGCACCGACGAGCGGGTGATGAGCAGTTGTCTTGAGATGAGGCTGTTGCCAAACTTCGTCCAGTCCATCTCCACAATCGTTCCCAGCAGTGCGCAGATGGCGTCTTGGTCGCCGGGGCGAGCCACCACAAGCACCGTGTCGCCCCTGTGTAGCGTTGTTCTGCCGTTCACCACCTGCTGTTGTTTGTCGCTTCCGGCCCGGCAGATGCGAGAGATGATAAAGTCGCGCATGAGCAGTTCGTGGATATGGCCCACGGTCTGCCCGTCGATCATCTCGTTATCGACGTTCACCGAGAAAGTGTTCACGGTCATCTCTTCCAAGTGTCCGCGTCCGCGCTGGGCCTCGGTCTCCTCTTCTTCACGGTCAATGCGCAGTACGAGGCGCAGGATGAGGAACGAGAGGATGACGCCGATGACACCCATCGGATAGGTCACGGCATACCCCGTGGCGATGGCCGGGGCGTCGATGTGCCGCAGGTCACTGAACGCTTGCTGTGCCGCGCCGAGTCCGGGGGTGTTGGTCACGGCCCCCGACAATATGCCCGCGATACTCTCTATCGGTGTGCCGGTGAAATAGAATATGCACAGGGCGGTCACGATGCTCAGGCCGATGATGATGGCCACCAGCGCGTTGAGCTGCTTGCCAGCCTTCTTGAACGATGAGAAGAATCCCGGCCCCATCTCCAATCCGATGGAATAGACGAAGATGATCAGTCCGAACTCTTTGAGAAAATGCAGCAGGTGGGCGTCGAGGTTGAAGTAATAATACCCGAAGATCAGTCCGATGAACAGTATCCATGCCTGTCCGAACGAGATGCCTTTGACCTTGATCTTGCCCAAGGCCAGTCCCAAGGTGATGACCAATGACAACAACATCACAGAGTGGGCGACGCCTCCGCCCCACAGATCCGGGAAGCCCCGGAACAGCTTTTCAAATATTTCCATAACTTACCATTAGAATTAACTGATGCAAAGGTATTGGGTTTTACGATAGCCATCAAGCGATTGCGTTGGTTAATTCCGATTCCGGCTATTGCTGTTTTCGATAGCAGGAAGTGTTGACGGCCTCTTCGGTCGGGTGTCTCCCCCTGTGCCGTGTGCCCGGTCGGGGGTGCCCGTCGGCCTTGTCGATGGTGAAAGTTTGCCCCGGCCGGAGTACCCAAGCCTGTTGCCGATGGTGCGGCATGGCCCTGCGGGTCGTGTCTCGGTCCGGCGGTTTGTCTTGAAAAATGATCAAAAACAGGTGTCTGCGCGCACTCGCTTTTAGACGAGAAAACCCTGTTTTCGTGTCCCGATGACGGTCGTCGTCTGCCGTTCCGTGGGTCGTTTTCACCGGTTTTCTGTCGGTTTGGGGTCGTTTCACGCTTTTTTTTCGTTGCCATGAGGCCCCATTCGCGTTGCGATTGAAATGCCATCGCTTCGCGATAAGATAGCTTTCGTGTCACGAAAGCTATCTTATCGCAAATCCGTTTTTGTGGTGTTTTTACAAGTGGTTGATTGATAGGTAGTTGTAAGAATGGTCTGTTTTCGCCGTGTAGCCCGTCAAAACATTTTCGTTTTGAAATACGCGCGTCTCGCGAAAGTATTTGTCAGGGAAAATACATCGACTTATCCCTTCGCGGCAGTCTTCCTCCGTCGGCCTGATAACCGTCAACCTTGTCCATGTTTTGTCGTGACGATTGGCGAGCAACCACCTGTTTGTCTTGGCATGTCATCTTGTCTTTTTACCTCTCCTCCAATGACCGGTCGCCCCTCATGTTTTGTCCGTCTCGCCCTCGCCGGCCCATTCGGTCCTCACCGATGACAAATAGTTTTGTCTTGCGCGAATATTTCCTGTCGCAAAATCGGGAGCACAGCTCAAAAAAAGTGCGTCAAAAAAAGGAGGCTATAAGGAAAAATACTTATCTTTGCAATCTACATCTATATGGCGACAGTAGACAGAATCAACATCGACGCAGGCCGCTTGGATTGGGCTATCCGAAGAGCGGGCCTCACAGTGGATGACTATATGCAAAGTCATCCCAATGTCGCGGTAAGCAGTTGGATGGAGGGAACGAAAGTGCCAACCATCAAGCAGCTCGAACATTTTGCCAAGACCGTTCATGTTCCCTTTGGCTTTCTGTTTATGGACACTGTCCCTCAAGAGAACATTCCGTTTCCGTTGTATCGCGGTGAAGCAGGACGATACGACCATTTCGATTTGAATGTGTATGACACGGTCAACACGGTTCAGCACAGACAAGACTGGCTCGAGGATTATCTCGTGGACAACGAGATTGACACTTGCAAGATTGTGAAATCCGTCACCTTACGTACCCCTGTCGCCGAAACGGTGAGCAAGCTGCGTGACGCGCTGCGATTAGATGCCAAGTGGGCTTTTTCTCTTGCGACAACAGAGGTTGCCGTGAGCAAAATGACAGAAATGCTTGAACAAGCCGGCTTTTTTGTGGCTTACAATGGCGTTGTAGGCAATGACACTCATCGTCTTTTGAAGGTCAGTGAGTGCAGGGGGTTCGCATTGGTTAGCCCTATTGCGCCTTACATCTTTGTCAACAGCGGTGATGCTCCTACTGCCCAGTTGTTTACCTTGGTGCATGAGACGGTCCATTTGATGCTGGGTATCAGTGCCGGCCATGCCGATACAGATTATTCGTTGAGCCATGATGCCCATGAGAACTATTGTGACCGGGTGGCAGCCGAGTTCCTTGTCCCGGTACAGGTATTACGCAAGGTATGGAACGGGGACATCAAGAAGATAGCCAAAAAATTCTGTGTGAGTGAACTTGTCGTGGCTCGCCGAGCGCACGATGCAGGCNNCGGCCTGTCAGTCAGAAAAAGCAGAGCAATGGCGGGAGCTTCTATCGGAGCAGTGTCAAGCGGGTGGGCAGGCTGTTTGCCATTCATGTCAAGAACGCTTTGGTCGGTAGACAGTTGTCTTATACGGACGCTTACCGGCTCACCGG
>DBQL01000157.1:0-6049 GCA_002305235.1 Prevotella sp. UBA1395
CTGATTCCGAGGGTCTCGGGTCTTGCTTCCGGGCATGTCGGTCCCACTTGGCTCTCATCTCATTGAAAAGCTGTGTACCCCTGTTGTCGGCGTAATCATAGTCGGGATGCCTGCGCCAATAGCGTATGAGGAAGAATCCGAACACCATGCCGCCGAGGTGAGCCAAGTGTGCCACTTGGTCGCCGGGGGCCGCCAAGGCCGAGAACAGCTCGATGACGATCGACCCGATGATCATCCATTTGGCCTTGATAGGTATGGGTATGGGGATGATAAACATCTTCTGCTCGGGGAAGAGCATGCCGAAGGCCAGCAGCAGGGCATAGATTCCGCCCGAGGCTCCCACGGTGGTCAGTCCGTTGAGCTGTGTCGAAATCTGGCTCATGATGGCGAAACTCTCCGTGAACGGAATCGGTTGCTGGGCGTTGAGCATGAAGTAAACCGAGAAAAACTGGGCTATCTCCTGCATGATGCCGGCGCCGATGCCGCAAAATATGTAATAAAAAAGGAATCGCTTGGCGCCCCACACCTGTTCCACCACGGCACCAAACATCCACAGCATGAACATGTTCAGGATGATGTGTTCCCATCCGCCGTGCATGAACATGTATGTCACGAGCTGATAGATGTGAAAATTGGAGGCCATGAAGAAGTGCAACCCCAAGAGGTCGTTGAGGTCAATGCCGGTGGTCCGGTTCAGTGTCAGCATGCCCAAGAAGGCCAAAGTGTTGATGATAAGAAGATTCTTGGTTACTGTCGGAATATTGAACATGAATATAATATCTCTTTTTATGGGTTTGAAAAACGCTGCAAAAATACGAAAAAAGTCCGTTAATCAGCTATAAAACAGATGTTTTACGACATTTTTTAAACATGCGCGTCACTTTTTTTTCTTTTTTCTTTGGATTATGAAAGTAATAGCCTATATTTGCGTGTAAATAACAATACTCCCGTAAGATTATATTCACTTAATAAATAAAAATTATGAACAAGACAGAATTAGTAAAGAAGATTGCTGAGGCTGCTGGCCTGAGCGCTGCCGATGCGAAGAAGGCTCTTGATGCAACAACGGCTGCCATTAAGGATGCTTTGGTAGCGGGCGATAAGGTACAGCTCGTTGGTTTTGGTACTTTCGCGACGAAAGAGCGTCCCGCTCGTCAGGGTGTCAACCCCTCAAACGGCTCAAAGATTCAGATTGCAGCCAAGACTGTTGTGAAGTTCAACCCCGGAGCAGAGTTCGAAGCCGAAGTAAACAAATAATGTAAAAATATTTATTCACAAAAAAAGCCCGCGAGATTTCGCGGGCTTTTTTTGTTGATGATGGGTAAACAATGGTTCTTGGGGATGGCAAATGATCGGTAATGGTGGGCGGGCAAGGCATGAGAGAACATCTTTTGCCCATCTGTGTCACCCGCCATCTGCCGGTTGTGGCCCCAAGTGTCTCTCTCAAGGCTGCTTGCCGATGTATGCCAAGATACCGCCATCGACATAGAGCACATGGCCGTTCACGGCATCGGAGGCGTGCGAGGCGAGGAACACGGCGGGTCCGCCCAGCTCCGAGGGCTCGAGCCATCGGCCTGCCGGGGTCTTGGCCACGATGAAACTGTCGAACGGATGACGGCTGCCGTCGGGCTGGCGCTCACGCAGCGGGGCGGTCTGCGGCGTGGCGATATATCCCGGGCCGATGCCGTTGCACTGGATGTTATACTCTCCATACTCCGAGCAGATGTTGCGGGTGAGCATCTTCAGTCCGCCTTTCGCGGCGGCATAGGCCGACACGGTCTCACGGCCCAGCTCGCTCATCATCGAGCAGATGTTGATGATTTTGCCCTCGCGACGCTCCATCATCTCGGGCAATACGGCCGATGCCACGATGAACGGCCCCACGAGGTCGATGTCGATGACCTGTTGAAACTCGGCGCGCTTCATCTCGTGCATGGGTATGCGCTTGATGATTCCGGCGTTGTTCACGAGAATATCGATGTTGCCCACTTCCTTATGGATGCGCTCCACGAGAGCTTTCACGTCGTCTTCCTTGGTCACGTCGCACACGTAGCCTTTCACGTTGTTGATGCCGGCCTCTTTATAGGCGGCCAGTCCGCGGTCTACCAGCTCTTGGTTGATGTCGTTAAAGATGATGTTGTCGATACCCGCGGCGGCAAAGGCCGACGCGATGTTGAACCCGATGCCGTAGGAAGCGCCGGTGACCCAAGCGTTTTTGCCCGCGAGCGAGAAAATGTTTAAGTTGTCCATTTGATTGTAATTATGAGGTTTGAATGGTTTAGCGTGATGCCGTTTGCCCCGGGCAGATAAGTGGAACAATGTTGTCGTGATGATGCAGCATTGTCATGCAGACCCGGGGTGCGGGCACGAATAGTGAGTTTGTTTGTGGGGCTTTCATGCCTATTTGCAAAGATACGGATAAAAAACTTATCTTCCAAAGATTCGACCCAAAAAGACATGGGCATCATTGCATGGAAGCATGACACCGACACTGTATAGCAGCGGCAAGCACTCGTTGCCGCATGACATTCTCGTCCGGCAAGGGGCGAGGCGACTTATTGTCGCTTCAGCCGCTTTACACCCTGCTGTATATATACCTGACCGGCTTTCGGCGAACTGATCTTCATGCCTTGCAGGTCATAACAAGGAGCGTCGGTCGTTGCCGCCTGTTCCGAGATTGTGCGGATGCCTGCCGCGGAACCATTAACCGGCGTGTAACTGCCGTTGTCGAATACATACAGTCCGTCCTGCGTACCGAGATAGAGTTTGCCCTTGGCCCATCTCATACAACGCACATTTTCTGTGTCGGGCAGCGGATAAGTGGTAAACTCTTTCCCGTCAAATTTTAAGAGTTTGGTTCCGCATATCCACACATTGTCGTTATCGTCTACCGCAATCATGTTAGTGGAACCGACAGGCGTCTTTATCCATTCATTCTCAAAACGGTTAACCACCTTGTCATCGGCCATCTCGACAAGAGACAGCTTGTCTGTTCTCGAGATTATCCATAGATGTTCCTTGCTGTCGCTGTCGATAGCCATCAGGTCTCCCATGTCGGCTACAAAGACGATGGTGTCACCCTCAAAGCGGTACAGTCCGCCAAACATATCGCTGCCACAAAGCCATATCTTTCCGTCGGCGGTGGGCAGCGCGTCCTTAAAATGGAAGATGGAGCTAATCGCGGCCCTGTATGCAATATAGGTCTTGGTGTCTGCTTCTGCTATTTTGGTGAGTACGTGGTCGTAGGCAAACAACTCGTGTCCGGGGGTTACGCAGAGGTGAGTTTCGCCCCACGGCATGATGCTGGTGGTATAATACTCAAACTTCTGTGATGCCCATAGCCCCACCTTGCCGCGGTATGAACCAATATACACCTTGTCTCCGTCGCTCGCCACATGCCACCACAGGTGCTGTTGCAGCGAGTCGGGCAGCGCCTCTACCGTGTAGCTCCCGGTGGAAATGTTGTAGCAGCCCAAGCCTTCAGACGTGGCGGTGTATATCTTGTCATCGCTGACAGACATGTCGAAGACACCCTTAAAGTTTAATACTGTGCTTTGCGCCGTGGCAGACAGACCGATCAGCCATAGCCATAGAAAATTGAAAACCGTCTTCATGATTCTAAATTTTATAGAGTGGTAATATATTTTTTTAATCAATTCATAGTGACTTTCCTGACGTTCATATTCCCGTTTTTCTGATATCATACAAGAACTGTTCCGGATGGAATGTTCTCAATCATCAAGTGATGCGAGCCCTTGTCCAACTGTTTTTTTTATTTCCTTGATGATTTGTCCATGCTTTATTTGTCCGATTGAACACACAAAACATGTGGCAAACAATGAAAAACGTTTCATAAGCTTTAGTATTAATGAGTCTGACGGATTTTTTTAAAATTGAACTGACAAGTTTGTACAAAGTTTATAATATTGAAATACAAAGAATCACAACCTAAAAATCGCTATTTGATTGGTGACAAAGTTTAAAAAATATTTTGATATACAAAATCATTTTGCGTTTATAAAAAAATTATAGTAAAAGAAATTATACCAAACAGTTATCAAGAGTATGCATCATTGTGTTTCGTCGATGTCGGCATCTGAATCCGTGCTGACGCAGACTGTTTCATGGTCAACGTGCTTGGTGTCGTTGCCGCGTGTTGCCGATAGACGTCGGCACCGGGTAACCATGTGCAAACCTCATGAGATAGATGGCTTGCAACTCCTGCATTCGCCGAAATGGCATCAAGCGAAGAGCATCGCATGCCATCGTCGGCCACGTGAGATCCAAACCCTAAAAACCGATTGAAAATTATTGAATAACAACTCGTTTTTTAACATTTGAAATCTATCGGCCGCGCCCTTGCCTGTCTACACGCCCAAAATGGACGGTTTTTGTATCTTTCTGATTATCATTGTCTTATCAAAAAGAATCCCTCGTCTTGCTCCCTTTCTTGCGGGCAGGCACTGCGATTGCTATGCTTTCGCGTCGCGATAGCTATCTTTTCGCACCGCGATTGCTATGTTTTCGTGCTTCGATCTCTATCTTTTCATGCCACCTTTTCGGTCTTCACGCCGTGTCTCGGCTGTGTTTCAGTGCTGTTTTCACCTGTTTTTCCATCTCTGGCCCTTACTTTTTCATGCGCCCATAGGTTCTGCCTTTTCTCTTTTACGCTTTTTTCCGGTCACGATTTTTAAGAATAATCTTGACACGATACAGCTCTCCGACTGTTGTCATCGTGCCGTCCGGCCATCGTCGCGTCATGGGCAATGCTGCCCGATACGCGCTGTTTCCGACCCTTGGCCTGTGGCTGATCAGTCGCAGATGAGTTTATATCCTACGCCTCTCACGTTGATGATCTTCACGTCGGGAGCTTTCGCCAGTTTGCGACGCAGCTTGGTGATAAACACCTGCAGGCTTCGGGCGTTGAAAAAACTGTCGTCGCCCCACAACATCATGAGTATGTCGCGCGTCTCCACCACCTTGTTGTGAGATGCGGCCAGCATGCGCAATATCTCGGCCTCTCGGTATGACAGGTCCTCGATGTGAGCGTTGAGGATGAGCTGTTGGCGTATGGTGTCCAAGCGGAAGGGGCCTATCATGACCGTGTCGCCGTCATTGGCGGTGCTCTCCGGTCGAAGCATGGCGGTGCGGCTCACGAGGGCCTCGATGCGCACAATGAGTTCCTGCATGCCAAATGGCTTGCGCAGATAGTCGTCGCCACCGGTCTTGAAACCCTCGACCACATCGCCGACCGCCGACCGCGCGGTGAGAAAGAGCACGGGCGTGAGGCGGTCGGTCTGCCTCATGCGGCGCACCATCTCAAAGCCATCCATGCGGGGCATCATCACGTCGGCCACCACGATGTGCGGGCGTTCGCTGCCGATGAGCCGCAATCCCTCCTCGCCGTCGCCGGCGGTGAGCATCTCAAAGCCCTGCGCCTCGAGCGTGTCGCGGATGATCATGGCTAATGTTGGTTCGTCTTCAACCAGTAGTACCTTGGTTTTCATCATGGAATAAGAGTTTAAAAATTGTGCCGCGGCCCGGCGTGCTCTCTGCGGTGACCTCTCCGCCGAGGCGCCGGATCATGGTCTTCACATAGTAAAGGCCCAGTCCGTAGCCTTTCACGGCATGGAGGTTGCCGTGGGGCACACGGTAGAATTTGTCAAAGATATAGGGCAAACGATCTTTGGAAATCCCTATTCCTTGGTCCTCGACCCTCATCTCCACCCCCTCGGCCGTGCGCCGTGCGGTGATGGTGATGTGGGCCTGCGTCTCGGAATATTTGATGGCATTGTCCAAAAGGTTGCTCATGATGTTGGCAAAATGGTTGCGGTCGGTGCGCAGCCGCAGGTCGTCGGGCATGTCGAGGTTCACCTCTACGGGCTTGTCGGCCTTGAGCCGGTGCTGTGCTGCGAGGGCCTCCACCATCGGGCGCACGTCTGTCTGCTCCATGACGAGTTGCATGGTGCGCCGTCGCTCCATGCTCATGGAGAGTATTTGCTCCACGAGATCGCTGAGCTTTTGCAGTTGTTGCCGGCTCACCTCGAGG
>DBQL01000157.1:6060-7215 GCA_002305235.1 Prevotella sp. UBA1395
TGGGTCATGTTATGGGTGAAGTCAGACTTCATCTCGTCTATCGTGCGCAGCCTTCTGAGGGTATGGATGAGATACCAGAACGCGGCGGCGAGCACCACGAGCGTGAGCAGTGAGGCCATGAGGATGCCTGCCATCTGCCGCAGGATGGTGTGGGTGTAAGCGGGGAGCAGCACTTCGTAGGTTGTCGAACTGGACAGGCTCAGCTCCAACCGCACGGTGTCGGTGTAGGCCGCGTTCCTCGGGCCGATGTCGGCCAAGGTGTCGGTAAAATATTGTGGCTTGTCTTTTAATATGGTATAATGGTGCAGAAAGAGTGTGCGATGAGTGGTGTCGAGGCCTAAGGAGTCGAGGCGGCGGGTGAGCAGGCTGTCGAAATAGGCCGGCGAGACGTCTTGCATATCGTCTAATGCCGAGTGGATGCCCTGCTGCATGTAAAGTCCGAACTGCACCATATTCTTTGAATTGCTCAGCATGGTGGTGACGTTATTTTCGGAGATGTTGGTATGCAAGGCCGCCTGTTGCGTCTGTTCGGTCTGCGTCTGTGTAGAGACTTGGGCCTTGTGTGTATGCGTGTCTACATCAACCGTGACATCCATCTGCCCATGCTGCACGTCATCCCGCTGGCGAAGCAGCTTGATACGGTGCATCATCTCTTCGTAGTCTGACAAGCGCACTGCCTCCTGCACGTCCGACCGGATTTTCGAGTCGAGCGTGTCATAGAAGCTCATGAGCCAGTAAGTCTGGTAGGCGAAGATGGCACCGAGGGCCGCCATCACGAGCATCACTATGGGTTTCATCGGAAGTTTCATCGTTGCAAAGATAGGTCATTTTATCGTTGAAAACCGGAAACGATAAGACTAAATAACACTTCTGTTAAGCATAGATAAGCGACCATGAGCCTATACCTGCAACTTTTTTACTTAATTTTGCATCAGAATAACAGGCATCGGCACGGCAGAAACAAGTTTTCGCGGTCGTTCGGTTGTCTCATCCGTGGGATTGCGGCGAGCCGTGCGAGCTGAAACGGTTGCGTATCATTGCTTTCATTGCGAGAGAAACTCTGTGTCATCCGCGCCATCCTTGGTCGTTCGGCTGTCTCATCCGTGGGATTGCGGCGAGCTGTTCGAGCTGAAAATATTGCGTATCATCGCGTTC
>DBQL01000077.1:0-164 GCA_002305235.1 Prevotella sp. UBA1395
GAACACGAAAAAATGTTCTTTTCGTACAAAAACAGCATTTATTACTTGCGATATTGGCACAAACCATTATCTTTGTGTCATAAAACCATAGTTTATGGAACATTCGGATATCAGGCGGTTATCACTGCAACAGATGAGGGCGGCCCTGCATGAAGCCGACGAGC
>DBQL01000077.1:274-466 GCA_002305235.1 Prevotella sp. UBA1395
TACTCGCAAGACATTGAGGCCGAGGGGGTTACCTTGACCGACGAGCTGTTCAGGCTCGCGATGGGCACCACCATACCGCCGTCGCTCGACGGCCACCTGCGCATGTTCAAGCTCTCGCTCACCGACGATGAGATGGCGTATATATGCCGACTGGTCGACCTGCTCTATGACACCATACGGCGCGACGACTGC
>DBQL01000077.1:516-3842 GCA_002305235.1 Prevotella sp. UBA1395
TCAAGTCGGACCGTGAGCAGGAGGTGTTCGCGAGGTTTATCAGTTTGATCAACGAGCATGCGAGACAGCAACACAACCTCGCCTATTATGCCGACCGGCTATGCCTCTCGCCGCGATACATGGGCAGCATGGTCAAGCAGGTGAGCGGGCGCAGTGCCAAGGAATGGATAGACGAGGCTCTCGTGACCGCCATCAAGGTGGATCTGCGCCACACCACCAAGCCGCTGAAACAGATTGCCGACGAAATGGCTTTTCCCAACACGAGCTTTTTCAGTAAGTTTTTCAAGCGCATGACCTCACTCACGCCATTGGAATACAGAAGACGGGGAACGACGATATAACCAATTGGATAATAACGTTTTACACATACAAACTTCGTCGCTTCGCGAAAGCTGTCGAATCGCGACGCGATTACTATCGTTTCGTCTCGCGATTACTATCGTTTCGCCGCACGATGAGATAGCTTTCGCGAGACCTTTCATACGCCGCGTTTTACCCACCCGGAGCAATCTGCGGCGCGGTGTCTGTGTGGCGGGCGTTGCGTGCCGGCGAAACATATATCTGTTTCGGAAGACAAGCATCGGCAGGCCACGGGGGCAGACCGGCTGATGCTGCCGGCAATGGCCGTGACGACACTGACATGCCATTCGCGCCATTGGTCAGAGAGTAGTAAACGCCAATTCCCCGCGATGAGATTTTGTTGCGGGGCACGCACCCGCAAATGGCGATGCCTCGACACGGGGGCATCACGACTCACTCCTCATCCGCTCTTGCAGCCCGTCGTAGAGAGACACATTCTTGGGCAGACGGAGCTTTTTCCTGATTTTGGAACGCTGCACGGTGATGTTTCCATGGGTCTTGCCCGTGAGCTTGACAATGGCGTTTAGTTTTTTCTCCTGCAATATCAATCGGGCAATCTCCAGTTCTGACGGCGTAAGCTCAGGGAGACGCATTCTCATCTTTTCATAATCCATCTCCTGTTGCCGCATCATGTAAGCCACATTGTGAGAAATGGTGACGCTGCTCTCTACGTTCAGGCTCTCAAGCAAGCTTTGGGTTTCGTCTTCGCTCAGGTTGCGGTCGTGCGCCAAACGGATGTAGGAAAGAAGCTGCTGCTTGTCCATCTTGAAGAAATCGAGCACCTCCTGCTCATCGCTCTGAAGCTCGGCATTCTTGCGCAGAATGTTTTTCAGACACCAATGGCTGCTCACACTCAGGTACGTGTCGAACAGGAAAATGGCAAAGATCAAAGCACCCGTTTGAAACA
Source organism: Prevotella sp. UBA1395 (assembly GCA_002305235.1). Classification (GTDB taxonomy): domain Bacteria; phylum Bacteroidota; class Bacteroidia; order Bacteroidales; family Bacteroidaceae; genus Prevotella. The sequence goes on from DBQL01000077.1 coordinate 1,784, forward strand.
TAACGGGGTCATGCAACATGACACAACACGTGAAATAGGCTATGGTCCAAGCCGTGAGACATAGATATACAAAAATGCGCAGATAAGCAAAAATGGCAATGCAAATCACGCCGGTATATAACAGACACTCGCACAATACTTGGAATTTGGCATCGGGACGACCCATATAAGCGATGAACAACATCTCGCCGATGACATCTATGGCCGCCACGATGAGCACCGTGGCACATGCTTCCTTGGGATTGAGGTCGTGAAAATAGGTCAGAAGTGCAATCACGATGACGACCGACATATAAATAAGGTTGGGGACATGAAATTCGGGATAGCCCACCAAGCCTAAAAAATTCATCACACAACCGGTGACAACGGCTATGCTCAAGGTGAAAATCACTAACTTGCGGTTGGCATCAATGATCGTAAAAGCCTCTGTGCTCTTGTGCTGCTTATCCATATCTGTTTAGCTTTCTGATGGCAAAGATATAGACTATTTGTCAAAAAACATGGCTAAAAACCCATTCTTATCTTACATATTTTACATCAATTAACTAAGTTTGCTATAATTTGCTTGTCTATTAGCAGCTATTTGCCCATAAGTTTGCACCGGTTTGTATGAAGCGAAAGGACCGCGAAAATGGCGTTTGTCTTTGTTTGTCTGTAAATATTTCTGAAAAATCAGACAAGACTTGCAGCGTGGAAAAGAACACTATAACTTTGCATGCAGACCAAGCACAGGGCCTTCACGGTTATCGAATGACGGTTTTGGACGACCAATTGAATGACGGCGCTGGTTATTCCCGTCATCTCCGCAAGGGGAAATGGGGGCAACGCCTTCTGAAGAAAACAGGATGACAAACCATATCCACGCAAACAGGTAAACTATAATAGATAAAAAGTATGAATGCAAGAAAGACAACTTATGTCGTGCCTGAAGCAACTGTGATCAGGGTCTGTGTTGAATGTAGTGAGATAACAGGTTCTGTCACTCTGCCCGGAGGTGGCAAACCGGGCGATAACTTCGCCAAATCGACATTCTTTTATGATGATAAGGAAACTGACAACCAGAAGAGGTTCAAGACCCTATGGGATCCCGATACGCAAAAATGAGAAGAAATGCGGGCATAACCTGCCGGTAATCAAAAAACAAAAAACAGGCGCATGATCATCGCGAGTGGGTGTCTTGATGAAATCAAGACTCTGATTCTCACGATAATCATGCGCCTGTTAGGTTCTACCGGCATTGCCCCACTATGCTGTTGGCATGGGCAGACGGCACAATGGATCAGAGTTGCTGAACCAACCAGTTCTGTACGCCGATCTTCTCTGTGGCGGAAATTAACAAGCCATGCCTCAATCTCTCTCAAACAGAAAGCAGACATCTGCAAGAACTCATGGGGCTGGCCATCAGGTACCAACAGTCGAATCTGCCACATGCATCGGCAAGCATGAACATGATATACGGTCTCTTTCTCAATGACCTCACAGACATACACGAACATAATATTCGAGAGCACAAATTCCCCAATCGTACAATAGAACTCTTCACAAACTTCCAGAAATCGGTGAGCGGAAACTTCGTTGAACACCATGACATCGCATTCTAGGCGTCGCAATTGGGCATCACAACAACCTACTTGTCACGCATCGTTCGACAAGTTTCTGGCGGAAGGACCGTCGTCGACTACATCAATCAACTGCTCATCATGGAGGCTACATTCCTATTGAGGCAAACATCGCTATCCATAGCGCAAATCGCCGCACAGCTACATTATGCCGAAACAACAACCTTCACCCGCTTTTTCCAAAGAATCAAAGGAATGACACCAAAGGAATACCGAAAAAACAAAATCTGATAATAGTTCACAAAACAATCACAACGATATATCATAAAAGAAACTCCCCAAAGACTTTCTATCCTTGGGGAGCTTCTGCTTGACACTGATCATATCGGTGCTACGTTCTACTTAGCACTCATCATTTCGATGCTGATTTATGCTTAGCACTGATAAAAACGATGCTACGTTCTGCTTGGCGCTGATCATATCGATGCTGCCATTACAAA
>DBQL01000090.1:0-135 GCA_002305235.1 Prevotella sp. UBA1395
CAAATGATGTGCCCATCATTCGGGTGTGCCATCTTGGCACGGAAATGTGAGTTTGTAAGACATAATGGCACTTTCGCCTCTTGCTTCGCATGGTTTTCATGTGGGCATGATGATATGCGAATCGTGAAAAATGAC
>DBQL01000090.1:259-1081 GCA_002305235.1 Prevotella sp. UBA1395
GATAGCCGTTGCGATGCGAAAGCGATGTAATGGGCGAGGCTTTCAGGCCGAAAACAAGTCTGTTCGCATGCGAAACGGTGTCGAATGCCGGTTTCAACGGTTTGCGAAGAGCGTTTTACGGGTGTTTCATCGCTTGCCGATGATTTTTGGAGTAGCTTAGGGAAGTGCCGAAAACACTGAAAAATCTCAACACCGACCGGTCGTCACGGCAGTCGCAAGACAATGCCCCGCCATCTACTCGTGGCCTAATATGGCATCCCGGCACTCCTCCATGAGCCATTTGGGCGTGCTTGTCGCTCCGCAGATGCCCACGGTCTTCACATCCTTGAACCAGCCGAAGTCGATCTCGTCGGCACCTTCGATGTGGTAACTGCGGGGGTTCACACTCTGGCACTCCTTGAACAGCACCTTGCCGTTGGAACTCTTGCGACCGCTCACGAAGATGATGAGGTCGTGCTTGGCGGCAAAGTCGGCAATGGTAGGCATGCGGTTGGCTACCTGCCGGCAGATGGTGTCAAAGCTCTTGAAGGTGGCGTTCGGCGAGATGTGCGACTGGATATAGTCTATGATACGGTGAAACTCATCTAGGCTTTTGGTGGTCTGCGAGTACAGGCTGATATCCCTGTTGAAGTCGAGCTGCTTCACATCTTCCAAGTTCTCCACCACGATGGCGTGTTGATGGGTTTGTCCCACGAGGCCCAGCACCTCGGCGTGGCCGTTCTTTCCGAAAATCACCAACTGGCCTTCCGCGCTGTTGTCATACGTGCGTTTGATGCGTCTTTGCAGCGCAAGTACCACAGGACATGTTGCGTCGATGATCTC
>DBQL01000090.1:1160-4594 GCA_002305235.1 Prevotella sp. UBA1395
TGCACGATGTCGCCGAGACAATACAGCGTTTTTCCTCGGGCCAGTTCTTCCTCGGCCTTCTTGATGGCCGTAGTGACTCCGAAACAGAAGCCACTGCCGCCGTCTATTTCTATTTGTACGTTCATGATTGATAAGGGGTTGAAAGGGGTAATGGGTTGGGGTGGGGGCATGCGCGTGACAACGGTCGGCCGCATGCGCGGCCCTCCCGTTATTGTATGTTGATGTTGATGATCACCTTGGTGTTCTCCGGGTCGTTGGTAATCATCAGTACACGCGGCTTCGACCTTGCCGTTTTCAGTTCCTTGGCCAATGCCGTGACCTTGAGCTTGGCAGTCTCGCCCGGTCTGATCTCTGTCTTGTTGAGCGACACTTCCAGTCCGGTGGTAAACATTTGGAGTGACCGGATATTGAGCGTCGAGTGGCCTTGGTTGGTGATTTCTATCTCACCCTTCTTCTTGGCCTTGCCGTTAAAAGGCCCCAGCTCAAGGCTGCCGGCCGAGAGCCGCATCTTGGGCGCGCCGGCACGCTGCTCGGGCGTCATGTTCTCGAAGCCGGGCAGCAGCACGGTAGAGACGGAGATCTCCTTGTCGGGCGATACCTTGTCGCCAAGAAACGAGCCGAGATACACCGAGGTCTGCGTCAGCCCGAGATCGCGCAGGCGATGGGAGTCGAGCACGATGGTGGCCGTGCCCGAATGGCCCGGGGCGATGTGTGTGGGCGATATTTCGGCTTTCAGGTAGTCGGGCAGGTGCATGATGACTGGCCGTACGGTTTGCGAGCCGATGTTTTTAAGATGGATTTTTTGGAAGGGGCGGTCGCCACGGTTCACGTTGTCAAACTCGATGTCGTTCACGTCGACGGCCAATTGTCCGATGGTATAAGGATACTCTCCCTTGAAATCGATGATCTCGGCGACGACAGTACCTTGTATGGAGAGCATCGTCGGACCTTCGGGGGCATTGCTGTATATGCCTATCTGCTTGTGGAAGCGCCCCATCTGCTTGGCGTCGTAGGTGGCAGTGACGAGGAATGTCTTACCGGCGGCAATGGGCTCGCGCGGAAAACTGATGGTGGTGCAGCCGCAGTCGGTGCGCACATCCTGTATGACAAGGGGTGCTGTGCCCCCGTTTTTCAGTTCAAATTCTGCGGTCACGGGATGTCTGAAGGCCACCTGACCGCAGTTGATGACTGTATTCTCGGTGGTGATTTCCTGCGCGCCCGCTCTCCCCAAGATGGCAGAGAGCAGGGTCACGGCAATAAGTTTTTTATTCATTTTTGGAGGTTGGAATTTTATATCTGACGCGCATCGGCTCGGCTTATCGGCTCACGCGAATGGTCTTGGCAGCCTCGCGCCCCGAGAACTCAGGGCTATAGGCACACTGCACCGTGCAGATGCCCGTGGCATATTCGCCTTCGCGGTCAACATAATAACCGGTCTCAATGATATGTTTGCCTTTGGCCAAGCGGTCAAAATAGTAATTGGTCACATTGTCTTGCGGGGCAGAATAGTAGCCGCCGCGGTAGCCGCTGAGTTGCCCGGCAGGCTCCATGCAGGCGGCGCGCTTGTCTTGCACCTGCACGAAGTCGTAGTCGCGCGAGGCCGTGATGGTGATGCGCACCACGACCTTGTCGCCCACCTTGAGTGTCGTCACGGGGGTGAGGTCGCGGGAGTGCAGTATTTCGCGCTTTACCTGAATGCCCGACGCGGCATCTGTCACGTCGGTGGCTTTCTGCCGGTACTGTGCGTAGATTGCGCCCCACGATGTGCCTTGATCGGTCTTGGTGGCCGTGAATGTCTTGGCTTGGGCCGAGGGCAGGGTGGCCTTGACATAGCCGAGCCCGGCCGTGGCCTGCGGGGTATCGATGGTCTTGCCGTCAATGCTGAGCACGGTAGAGGCGTTGCCCGACAGCTTGCTCATGTCGGCCTTGCCACTGTTGTCGGCCAAGAACGCGTAGATGGCATCCACGGCATTGAGCGGGGTGTCCCATCCGGTGGTACGCTTTTCATGCAACAGCCAGCGCTGCATGTCCTCAACCGTCTTGGTGTCGGCAGGCGTCAGGGCCTTGAGGGCCTCTATGGCTGCTACCTGCGAGGGAATCTTGTAGTCGAAACAACTGTAATGTGCAACCTTGGTATCGAAGTATCTGCCCATCTCCTCGCTATAAACGCTATACTCGTCGATGCTTCGCAGATAGTCTTTGGCATGCTGGATCTTGCCATATTGCGCAAGGATGATGGCTGCACCGGCCTTGCCATAGATGGTCAGGGCGGTGGGCATCTTGTCCAACAGACCCACAAGGTAGTTCACGTCAGGGGTTGAAGGACGTTTGGCCAAGGCGTTGGCATAGAGATAATTGCATGCGTTATCGCTTGGAGTGAGGTGTTTGGCGTCTTTCTTCTCCATCTTTTTCAGTTCGGTAACCTCCTCGGCCATGCGGCGATCGAGATAGGCAAAGGCCCTGTCGAGCATCTCGGTGTAAGCATTTTGTGTACCGGTCATGGCGTTCAGGCGGGTGAGTATCTTCACCACGGCGGTGGTCATGAAGGTGCTTCCCGACATTCCGGGCCACCAACTGAATGAGCCGTCGGGGTTTTGGAGGTCGGCGAGCTTCTGTGTGAATGTGGAGAGACGATAGCCGATGGTCGACTCGTCGAGGAAGTTGATGAGCTGTTGCTTCTGTGCCGTCTCGCTCTCGGCATTGGCCACCCACGGTGTTTCCGAGAGTACGAGGGTCTTGAGGTCCTCGTTTTTCTGCAGACTGCTCATCAGGGAAGTCTCTTTGCCGGTTTCCTGCTGCCACAGTTTGATGGTCTGTCCGATCTTGGGCGACGACTGTAACAGGTGTTGCCCGATGGTGTTGGCATAGATGGCGGTGGCCAGTGAGATGGCGTTTTTGTCGTAAGGATTGGCCACTGTGGGCAGAGCCTGTACCATGAGCCATGCCGGCCGGTTGGTATATTCCACGGTGAGCTTGTTATTGGTGTCGCTGAGGGGGAACAGGCGACTGAGGTCTATGGACTTTGTGCCGGCACCGTTCTGGGTGAACGGCACGGTAGTGGTGACATATTCGCGGTTGGGCAACAGTGGCAGATAATGCTGTTCGCCATCGCTGAAGCCCCGGCCCTCGGCAATGACGCGGGCAATGAACAGGTCGTTACCCTTGCTTGCGGCAGCCAAGCGGTCGCCGTCGACATCGAAGCTGATGTTCTCGGAGCGATTGCTCTCTACGCTGAAAGGCTTGGTCCACTCGCTGATCACGGTCTCGGTCTCAGGATCCAAGAGCTGCAGGCGGGCCGTTCCGCTCACCCGGCGTTCCGAGGTATTGGCGATACGGGTGTTGAGCCGGGCCTTGTCGCCCATACGGATGAAGCGCGGCAGATTGGGCTGCACCATCACCGTTTTCTTGGCCACGGCTTCGGCCGCGATCTGTCC
>DBQL01000080.1:0-204 GCA_002305235.1 Prevotella sp. UBA1395
CCTTCAGCTGTGGGAAGCCTATCAGGTCACCCGCCCCGAAACCCTCAAGGCACTGGCCCATGCCTGTCTTGACCAAGGCAGCGCGCACACGGCGCAACAGATGGTGGTCTTCGTGACCCGCCAAGACCGGCATCGCAGCCATGCCCGTGCAGTGCTCAAGGCCGGCATCGACGATATTCTCAAGAACAGTCCGAAAGACAGACA
>DBQL01000080.1:258-2645 GCA_002305235.1 Prevotella sp. UBA1395
CTGTTCAGGCCCATTGTGCGACAGGTTTCAGAGCCGGAGGTGAACACCGTGGTCCATAAGAGTTGCGCCCTTGCCGTGCAAACCTTCATGCTGGCTATGAGCGAGCAGGGCTACGACACCTGTCCGCTGGAAGGATTCGACAGCTACCGGGTGAAAAAGGCCCTCCACCTGCCCTACCATTGTCAGATCAACATGATCATTACCTGTGGCATCCGCGTACCATCCGGGGTGCGGGGCGACCGATACCGACTGCCTTTCGAGGAGATGTATCACAAGATTGACTGAAAGACTCTACTTTGCTCTCACCGTGACAGGCGTGGCAAGCACCGTCAACACAGACCAAACAGAGCCGAGAGTCCTATCGTCGGGCCGGGCGGAAATTATCGATCCGCCCGGCCTGTGGGGTCTTCACCATTCTGAAAGGATATGTTTTGCCAGCGGCATCCGATACCATGAAAATCCTGAAACCGGATGTCATCAACCCCGAACAAACCCATATCAATGCCCACAAGCTTGGGAACAAGGTGCCCATCCCCGTGTTACAGATACAGCACAGCCTCGTTGCCCATATTGAACAGCAGGTCAAGAATCGAGAGATTGGGCTGAAACCCATGTTTGCGCTCATAGACCTGATAGTATCTTCGGGGCACGAAATCATCATCAGCAATCGGATGTTTAGGACGGATGGCATCTCTGAAATCGACCATTTCATCGCTATTTCCATGCAACAAATCGTCGCATGGCTCGTACCTTGATGTCAATTCGATATGGGGTTGAATGTCGAGAAGCTCGCAAATCTTATGCGTGATTTCCAAATTGAAATCGAAGAGATACTCCCATCTGCGCTCAAAGAACGGGCGTATGTCGTCGGCAAGATATTCAAAGAACGGGCTTTCGCCGTAGGCCGACATCAAAGCGTTCCAATGCAAGTGTCTCCAATGACCGTGGTCGCTGATGCGAACGTCTTTCATGGGGCATTTCAGCCCGTCAAACTGTTCCACGGGGATGCTCAATGCCTGTACTCCGTTGGTCGTCGCGATGACACAACGGTTGCGATAAGTCTGCTTCACGAAATGGTCATGCCGTTCCAACCGGCATAGCTCGAACCTGTTGAGCTTCTGATACCACTGCACAGGCCCGAAATAAGTAGCGCTGAGTAAGCACGATTGGTGATTCTTCATAGATGATGACAGCAACAGCGGCGTGATGCCATACGGCATGTCACGCCGTCTCGGTTAGAACGGAAGGTAAAACAATCGGTGGGCCTTCCCCACCATCTGATGCTTGTACACCAGTGTGCGCGATGGCCCGAGGTTCAGCAGATAGAGTTTACAGTCGGGGCACAGGCACCGGTCACAGCATTTCTTGGGAATCGCATACAGTCTGCCGCCCACCCTCATGGTGTCGCCGGGCAATGCCTCCACCCTGCCGATAAAGCTTTCGCCTTTGTTGAATACCACCCAGTCGCCCACCCTGAGGTCGGCGTGCGACAGCCTGTTCACCATCACCCGATCACCCCGTCGCAACATCCCGCTGATGTCCGACGGCACGGTATAGATGGTAAACATGTAGGCACGCATTGCAAACACAATGATCAAAGCAATGCCAAACGCTATGAAAGCCCTTACCATTTGCCTCATGTCCATCCGGTGTTCATCATCCGCCATGCGACGCCCGAGTCATGGCGCACGACGCGGCAGGTCGGCAAGCCACGACGGATGATGCCCAAAGCATTATTTAATATTGTCTACCCAACGGAAGAGCCGATTCCATCGGATGCCGGCGAAGCCCTTGCGGTCGGGGTCCGAGCTCCACCATATAAAGATGGGTTTGCCCACGATATGGTCTTCGGGCACAAAACCCCAGTAGCGGGAGTCGGCCGAATTATGGCGGTTGTCACCCATCATCCAGTAGTAGTCCATCTTGAACGTATAGCTATGTGCCAGCCGGCCGTTGATATAGATTTGTCCGTTTTTCACCTCCAGCTCATTATTCTCATACACCCGAATCGGTCTTTCATACACCGCGATGTTGTCGAGCGTGAGCCTGAGCGTCGCCCCCTTCTTGGGAATCCACACCGGTCCGTAGTTGTCGCGCGTCCATCCGGTCACGGCATTGAGCGGATAGAGGTCGCCGGTAGTGGCTTCTGTGTTCAGGGCGATGCTCTCCACGAGATCCTTACGCGATGCCAACAACTTGACGTTGGCCTTGGTAAGCGGCATCACCCCACTTTGATTGAGGCTCGTGAGGTCTTCCATCGAGATGCCCAATTCCTTCAACATCTCGTCGGGAATATCCTTTTTGAACTTCACGCGATAGGTGTATTGCACATATTCCGGCTCCTTATTGGGTTTGCCGTCAAGATAAACGATGCGATTCTTGATCTG
>DBQL01000080.1:2664-10003 GCA_002305235.1 Prevotella sp. UBA1395
CTATGGTCTATGCTGCCATACTCATTCGGATTGTTGGCGATATAGTTTCTGCCGATGCCGTAGATCATCTTGAAATAGTCGAGTTGCTCCTGCTTGTTCAGGTTGGCGGGGTTCACCAGTCGCGGAGCCTGCTGCTCATAGATCTGCTCTCCGAAGCTGTAAACCATCGCGTAATAGTCGGCCGCCTGGTAGCGTTCCTCCGTGACAATGGTGTCTCCCGAGGGATAGTTGAACACCACGATGTCGTTGAGTTTCACCGTTCCAAGACCCTTCACCCGTCGATAGTCCCAATGCGGGAACTCGATATAGCTCTTGGTGTTGATGATAGGCATCGTGTGCTGGGTGAGCGGCATGGTGAGCGGTGTCTGCGGAATGCGCGGGCCATAGCTCAGCTTGGACACGAAGAGGTAGTCGCCGGTCAGCAAACTCTTCTCCAGCGAGCTTGAGGGAATGACGTAATTCTGAAAGAAGAAGAGGTTGATAAAGTACACTGCCACCAAGGCGAAGACCAAGGCGTCTACCCAACTCATGATGAAGCGCACCGGTCCCTCGGCTGTTTTCCACCATTGCCACTTGATTTTCTTGCTGATATACACGTCATAGATAAAAGGCACGACGAGCAATCCCCACCAGCTTTTTACCCAATACAGAAACAGGAGGTACAGTGCGAGCACCACAGCAAACTTGGTCCACTGCACCTTCATGTTCAATTTTTCTTTCTCTTTGTCAATCATGATGTTGTAAATCTGTTGTAAAGACAAGGTGTCTGCTCATACTCCCGCGACCACCCATCGTGCCATGCCCTCGCGAACACACCCCATCCGCGCGCCTATATTGATTGGACCCGTGAGCGTTTCCCGGCATTTGGCTCGGCCGGCGCGGCATTTCCGCCACCCCTCGCCGTCGTCGGGCCGTCTCCCCCGCCTTTGTTGTCTTTGCCGTTTAGAATGCGAACAGGTCGTCGGTGGTCAACAGTCCGGTATGGTCTTTGGTATATTCGGCGGCGAGCACGGCCCCGAGGGCAAACCCCTTTCGCGAGTGCGCGTCGTGGGTGATGCTGATCTTGTCGGCCTCCGAGTCGTAACTGATGGTGTGGATGCCCGGCACCTCGTCGTGACGAATGCAGTTGATCGGCAGTTCGTCATCACGGTGGTCGGTCGATCCCTCCGTCCTGCCGTCGTCCCAAACGGTCGTTCCGAGTTTCCATGAGCCTTTGCGGTCAATGTTGGCCACCACATCGTCGGCCAAGGTGATCGCCGTTCCCGACGGCGCGTCCAGCTTATGGATGTGATGGGTCTCCTCCATCGCCACGTCATACTGCGGAAACCCGTTCATGATCTTGGCCAGATACTTGTTCACCGCTGCGAAGATGGCCACACCGATCGAGAAGTTGGATGCCCAAAACAGGGTCTGCCTGCCCTCGCGGGTCATCTCCTCCACCTCGGCCCGATGGTCTTTCATCCATCCCGTCGACCCGCTCACCACCTTCACGTTATGCTTGAAGGCGCGCAGATAATTATCGAAAGCTGCCGTGGGATTGGTGAACTCTATGGCCACATCGGCAGAAGCGAACTCGGGACTGTCAAAGTCTTGCAGGTTGTCCACATCGATTTTGCAGACAATCTCATGGCCGCGGTCAAGGGCAATACGTTCGATCATGCGTCCCATCTTGCCGTAGCCGATCAAAGCTATCTTCATGAATAATTCGAATTAAAACGTTTTTGCAAAAGTAGTCAAAATCTACCAAACTCGTTGATTGGCAGACTTAAATTATTCAAAATGTTTTCATTTAGTCATTTTTAACCGCCGAAATTCCCACAAAATCTTTGCCACGAGAAATAAAAAACGTACTTTTGCAATCTATTCTCATGGGTCATCCATACGTCTGTCAGCATGTTTTCAAGAGGAGCCAACCATCGGCGACGTATGATTTCGAACAACATTGATCGTATGCGTTTATCACGTTTTGCAGCCATACTGCTCACAGCCCTCACCCTTGTCTCCTGCTTCAAGGAAGAGCCACTCAATGCCGAGTGCGACATTACGCAGGTCTCATTCAGCATAGACAATCCTTCCGGTATTTTCTTCAACCTTTCCGACACGTCCAAGACGGTGCCGTCTACCGACAGCACCATCACCTTCGTGGTGCGTCGCAACCACGATGCCGACCTGTCGGCGCTCACGCCGCGCCTCACGCTCACGCCCGGCGCCACGGCATTGCTCACCGCGAAGAGCATGGACCCGCACGCCGGGGGCACGCTCCACTATCGTGTCACCTCCGAAGACCGCCTGTGGCATCGCGACTATACCATCGCCCTCACCCCGGTGGTCTATACGGTAAGCGACACGGTGCACTATGATTTCGAGCACTTCGAGCTTGAGCCGCGCGAAAGCAAGTACTATGTGTGGCACAATGTGCTGCACGATGGCACCCTCGGCAACGACTGGGCCAACGGCAATCCGGGGTTCCGCATCAGCATGGGCACGGCCGCTCCCGACGAATATCCGTCTGTGCCGATGGCCGACGGCTACGACAACCATGCCATCAGGCTCACCACACGCAGCACCGGTCCGTTTGGCATTACCGCCGGCAAGCGGCTGGCCGCCGGCAATTTCTTCCTCGGCAGTTTCGACATCACGCAGGCCTTGAAGGCCCCCCTGCTCGCCACGAACTTCGGAGTGCCCTTCGACCGCGAGCCTGTCACCATGACCGGATACTACAAATACCGTCCGGGGGCGACCTATCAAGACAAGGACGGCAACGCCGTGGCCGGCAGAACCGACCAAGCGGCCATCTATGCNNACGACGTGAAGACCAACCCGCTGATCGTGGCCATCGCCGACATGGGCACGGTGGCTCCCGTCGACGAGTGGACCCCCTTCGAGCTTACGTTCCGATACACCGGCACCATCGACTACGACCTATTGGACAGCCGCGAATATTCATTGGCGATAGTATTCTCGTCGAGCAATGAGGGCGACAAGTTTGAAGGTGCCATCGGTTCGGAGCTTTGCATCGACAAGGTGAGCATCATCTGCCGTAAAGAACAATAACACTCACCTCAACATCCACGCATCATGACACTTCCCCACATATCATCAGCCTCGCTCCTCCGGGCAGCCTTGCCGGCGGCCTTGGCCCTCACGATGTCGATTCAGGCCTCTGCCGAGGGCATGGCCGACGACGTGCGGCTCAAGGCCCGCATGGGATACAGCATCGGAGGCACGGCTCCCGTAGACCTGCCGGCATCCATCCGCAAGCTCAACAGCTATACCCTGCAGCCCAACATCAGTATCGGTCTCGATGCCACCAAGCCGATCACCGGCCGCTGGGGTGTCACGGTGGGCCTGCGGTTCGAGAACAAGGGCATGCACGAGGATGCCCAAGTGAAAAACTATCATGAGGAGATTGTGCGCGGAGGCGAGTCGTTGGAAGGGCGATTCACGGGCAACGTGACCACAAAGGTGACGATGTGGATGCTCACCCTGCCCCTTCAGGCCAACTGGAAGGCCTCGCCACGCCTCGGCCTGCGCGTAGGTCCTTACTTCTCGGTGCTCACCCACGGCACGTTCAGGGGATATGCGCACGACGGCTATCTGCGTGTGGGCGACCCCACCGGGGCCAAGATCGAGCTGGGCAGCGACCCGTCGACGCGCGGCGACTACGACTTCTCCGAGCATCTGCGACCGCTACAATGGGGTGTCGCCCTTGGTGCCGACTGGGATGCCGGCAGCCGAATAGGGCTCTATGCCGACATCAACTGGGGCATGAGCGGCATACACAAGAGCAGCTTCAAGACCATCGAGCAGTCGCTATACCCCATCTATGGCACGGTGGGCATCACCTATACCATCAGGTAACCTGTTGTCAAACATATTCTAAACAAATAAGACATGAAGAAAATCATTACTCTTCTTGCACTCATTGCAAACATCGCGGCCGCCTCGGCCAACGACTATACCGACAGCCTCGAAGTCGAGGTCAACGGTGTGGCCACCACGCAGGCAGCCACCATCAGCCTCGACCGGCAGGCCGACGGCTCCTACTCGTTCATCCTCAAAAACTTCATCCTCGAGAGCGAGGGCCAGCAAATGGGCGTGGGCACCATCGAGGTGAACCGCGTCAGCGGCGTGACGGCCAACGGCGTGACAACGCTTCTCGCCCGGCAAGACATCACCATCAAGGAGGGCGACGGCCTCTCGCCATCGGGAATATGGATCGGCCCGGCCATGCTCGGCATCGTGCCGGTGCAGCTCGTGGCCGAGCAGCGCGGCGACAAACTGTATGCCGTGATCGACATCGACCTGAAATCGTCGCTCGACAAGGTCATCAAGGTGACCTTCGGCAACGGCGGATACCGGATTGGCAACTCCGATTTCGAGGCGTTCCACCAAGAGAACGGCATCGCCGAGCCCAACCACTGGCACTCGTTTGCCAGCAGCAAAGGCTCGCTGTCTGCCTTTGTGAGCAAAACACCACACACCTTTGTCTCTGACGTCACCCGCCCCGGCACGTCGGGAAAAAGCAGCGTGATGCTCACCTCGGCCAAGATTTTCGGAATCGTTGCCAATGGCACCATCACCACCGGCCGCATGAATGCCGGCGGATTCACGGCCACCGATCCCGCCAACCATGCCGAGACCGACCTCGGAGATACGTCGACAGACAGCAACGGCGACCCGTTCTATACGATGATCAACGGCGTTCCCGACTCGCTCGTCGTATGGGTGAAGTTCACGCAGGGCACTCCCAACGCCGAACATCCCTATGCCACGGTGAGCGCGACTGTCACCGACGGCACCTACTATCAGGAGCCGCACGACAAGACTTACGACAACATTGTGGCCACGGCCGCCAATCGTGCCATCGCCACCAACGGCTACCAATGGCAGCGCATCAGCGTGCCTTTCCAACGGGTGAGCACGAGCCTCGACCCGAAGGCCGTTCTCGTGACACTCTCGACCAACGCCGACCCGGGACAGGGCAGCATCGACACGCTCTTTGTCGACGACCTGAGCCTTGTCTATAAGCAGGACATCGGCGTGAAAGGCATTGCCGTCATGGGGCAGGAACTCAGCGTGGCCGACACGATGACCCTCAACTCTGTGGCCTCGACGCTGATCTCCGAGGACAATATCACGGTCAACACCGAGGCGGCAAAGGTTGTCAAGACCATCGAGACCACAGCCGAGGGCATCGTGGCACACATCGCCGTGGCCTCGCAAGACCTCAAGACTTTCAAGCTGTATCACATCATCATGAGGGGTGCCGTGGCAGGCATCGACGGCCCGACCGCCGACAACGGCATGACAACCGCGGTGTACAACCTGCAGGGACAGCGTGTGGACAGCATGACTCCGGGAAAGATTTACATCGTCGACAGGAACGGAAAACGGGTGAAGGTGCTGCGCAAATAACGACGCACCGGCCTCTTACCCTCATCTCTCGCCCACCCTCCGTGCCCGTCAAGGCCACGAAGGGTGGGCGAACCGTTTGTCGGCGAGCCTGCATCGACCGTCCGGAGCTTGGTCGTCACACCGGTGAAATGGGGATGAAATGCCGGGAATGCGGCATCACGAGCGGAGATTCCGCCTTGCACGACATCGCTCCCGTGACGGCAGCATCATTCCTTGCCAACCGGAAAATACCCTTGAAATATCTTGAAAAAACGTCCCTCGAACGCACGCAGCAACCGCATTGCGCGCATCAATTCGTCCGGCGGGGCTGAAAAAGCGAGAAAAAGACACCACTGATAATCAACCACTTGTAAAAAANNGACTTGGCGATTGCTATCTTATCGCGACGCGATTCGATAGTAATCGACAGACGACGGGGCCTTAATCGTATGACGAAAACGCCCTCATCGTAACCGAAAAAAATCAAAAAACGAAGCGAAACGATGACTTTTCACGATGAAATGGCGATTTTTTGTGGCGACGATTGTAATCTCACTGCTTGAGAACGGTTTTCCACACTTTTTGGGATATGACGTCAAAACTTCTGAAACCGATGAATCATCTTGACAAAACCCGTGTGCGCAGCGCGAGAGACATCGGTGCTTCGGTGGGGCGGCCCGGCGACAAACCCATGAAAACCTACGATTCCATCGACCCATCAAAAAACAAAAAACCCTGCCGGAAGAGGCAGGGTTTCCATGAAATTGCGATTAAAAGAACTTGCCTATCTCGGCGGCATCGCCACCCTCAAAGGTCTTGACATCAGAGATGGGCTTGTTGCGGAAGTCTACAAAGCGAAACAACTGCATAAGCAGTTGGTTGCCGTCTTCCGACTTCAGCACCTCCAAGCGCACGTTGCCCATGTCGGTTTCCTGCGGCCGGCCGGCCTGAAGAGCCTCGATCATGGCCTTGGGGCTGAGGTTGATGATGCGCAACAGCTTCTCGCCCTCGGCGGGAACATACTCCCTGACCGACGCTTTCATCACGTTGCCGGTATTGTTCATGGTTACCTTGCCTCCAAATCCGAGGAAGCCTTTGCTGACGGTCAGCCGACCTTCTGAGGAGAGGGCCTTGACCATCTCCATTTTATTGAAACTTGCCATAATGGTGTTATATCTGTTTTGGTGATACCCGAGCACGGCCCTTGCGACAGACCGGTTGCCGGGAAAAATGTGATTGATGTGGGCACGACGGCCCTCGGAATGCGCCGCAAGGCCATTCCGCGAGGGGTACAAAACAAGATATAACGCTAACGGATGATGTGCCTCAGCAGATAGACATGATAGTCTACCGAGGCCAAGGGCCGGATGGGCAGCGTGCAACGCACGTGCAGCGACCGGCAATAGTCGGACCAATGGATGCGACGGTCCGTGAATGTTCGTAAAAGAGATGTCCCCGCGGGAGCCTGAAAGGTGGGCAGCGGTCGCCCCAGACGTGTATTGGCGGTGCGGAAATAATCCTGCGAGTTTTCCAATACGGCCTCGTGGCTGTTTGCCGAACCCTTGACTTCATAGAGAGCGTCCTTGCGATGGGTGGCGCCGGACGGACAGTCGGCAAGCGCAGGGGTATCACGGTCTACACTTTCGCGGGCCATCGTCTCTGTGAAAGAGGCCACGGTCAACATGAATACAAGCGAAAGGAGATAGAGAATTCTCTTCATCGTGATACTGAAAGAGATCAAATAATAAGCGGAAGGTGAGGGATTCAAACCCCCGATACCCAAAAAGGGTATACCGGATTTCGAGTCCAGCGCATTCGGTCACTCTGCCAACCTTCCTTGATAATTGCGTGCAAAAGTATATAAAAGATGGGATATACCGAAACAATTAACAATAATTGACACGACAAAATCACAATTTTTCGATACTGCAACGCACTTTCC
>DBQL01000080.1:10078-40591 GCA_002305235.1 Prevotella sp. UBA1395
GACAAGTACGGAAAAGTGAGCCTGAAAAATAAAAAAAAGAGGATAACAAACGTGTTATTTCATGATTTATCCGTAATTTAGCGGTGTTCTATCAACACTATACAACATCACTACACTATGCTAAACTATTTTCATCAAATCCTTGCCCTCATGGCATTCTGCTCGTTTTTGTTGCCCACGCCGGCTTTGGCGCAAGACGGAACGGAGGCCGACTTCCGGTCATGGGCACTCACGCCGCCCCGCGGTTGGAACTCGTGGGACTGCTATTACAGTTCGGTGACCGAGCAAGAGGTCATGCAAAACGCACGTTATATGCACCAAAACCTCCTCGATTACGGCTGGGAGTATGTCGTAGTCGATATCAGATGGTATTGCGATCACCCCTCGCTCGGTGGCGGATGGTACAACCAGCAGGGCACACAAGGCTATGTGCTCGATGAATACGGCCGTTATCTGCCCTCGCCACGGCGTTTCCCGAGCGCATTGAAAGATGGCGTGAACCAAGGATTCAAAGCACTGGCCGACTCCATCCATGCCTTGGGACTCAAGTTTGGCATACACATCATGCGCGGAGTACCCACCCAAGTGGCGAAAAACCCCACCAAATACAAGCTCCTTGGCACCGACAACAGCACCCCGGAACAGCAGAGGGCGGCTTGGGGCAAGGTGTGCAATGGCACCACTTCGCCCTGCACGTGGCTGGCAGACAATGCCCTTGTGCGCAACACCGAGGAGGGACAGCTCTATTACAACAGCATCATCAAGCTCTATGCCGACTGGGGGGTGGACTTCATCAAGGTGGATGACATCAGCCGCCCGTTCTATTCCGACGAGATCGCGATGCTCCGCAAGGCCATCGACCGGTGCGGGCGACCCATCGTGCTCTCGCTAAGCCCGGGCAAGACGCAATACCAATATGCCGACCAATGCCTGTCACTGGCCAACCAATGGCGCATGATGGACGACCTGTGGGACAACTGGAGCCATGTGAAGGCGGTGTTCAACGAGGCCCACGCATGGGAGACGGTAACACGGCCGGGCAACTTCGCCGACTGCGACATGCTGCCCTTGGGACGCATAGCCATGACCGTGGGCGACCCCGGATATTGCAACCGCGACGCCGGGCGATGGACACAGCTCACCCGCGACGAGCAAATCACGATGATGACGCTATGGGGTGTGTGCCACTCCCCACTGTTCTTTGGCGGCGAGATGACACAGAACGACGACTTTACGCTGTCGCTTCTCACCAACAAACACCTGCTCGACATGAACGCCTACGGCGTAAACGCCCGACAGGTGATGAACTCGGGCAAGGGCGAGATTGTGTGGACGAGCCTCAACCCGCGCGACGGATCGCGCTATCTGGCGATGTTCCAAGACGACGATACGCGTTGGGTCTACGACAACTTGGCACTCTACAAGAGCGAGACGGTGGCCTATACCACCGACGGGCATGCCGTGAACGTGGACATCGCATGGCCCGAAGGCAGCAAGACGCTTGCCTTGGTGGTCGACGACGGTGGCGACAACTTCAACTATGATCATGGCGACTGGATTAACCCGACGCTCGTTCTGCGCGACGGTACGGAGGTGCCGCTTACCGGACAATACATGACTTCGAGCTATACCAAATCGTATTTCAACCGCATATCCGAGAACAAGAACGTGAGCAACGGCGGCAAGATGAAGGTCATGGGCGTGAGCTACGACCGCGGATTCTCTACCGACGCCAACGCGATGATGCTCTTTACCATCCCCGACTCGCTCGACGTGGTGCGCTTCAAGGCCTTGGCGGCAGCCGATGACAGCGGCATCGGGCAGGCGGGGGCTACCACGAGCCTCTGCTTCATGGTCTTCGACCAAAACCCGAGACCCACGCGATCGGGGCTTATCAGCAGGAAGACGCAGAAGTCGTGCGCGATGGAGATCGATGTTACCCATGCCGAGAAACTGAAAATCTCGGTCGACAGCTATGACGGCAGCTTTGCCTACGACCGGGCAGACCTCATCAATCCCGTGCTCATCGATGCCGACGGCAACGAGACATCGCTCACCCTGCTCACGCCGACAAGCTATTCGAGCGACTGGGGCACGCTCCATACCAACCGCAACGTGGAGGGCGGAGTGCTCAAAGTGGATGGCAAGACCTATACCACCGGCCTCGGCATGAACGCCAAATGCCTGCTGACCTATACCCTCCCGGCCGGCCACAAGTATGTAAAGTTTCGCGCGCTATGCGGATATGACTCCAGCTGTGACACCGACAACAAAGACCCGAACACCGGAACGACGATGGAATTTGCCTTCGACGTAGACCGACCGAACAGCTACGACGTAGACCTCACCCGCTTGGGCTATCGTGCCGACCAGCCCGTGAGCATCTTTGACTGCTGGGGCGACAGCACGCTCGCCCCGGCCACAGGCTCCATCAACGTGTCCATCCCGAGTCATGGCGCCAAGCTCTACCTCCTCACCCCCGAGCGTGAGAGCGGCAGCAGCATCACGGTCAGTGTCGTGCCGAGAAGCGAAGACCGCTCGTCGGCAGACATCACGGCAACCATCGGCGGCGATAATGACGATTGCAGCTATGTGCAGTTTGTCATCGACGGCAAACCGGCAGGGAGCATCAAGTATGAGGGTGCGCCCCTGACATTCCGCGCCAAGGGTCTCAAGGAGGGCCGACACACCATCGAGGCCTATTACAGCGGGTCGTCGCGGCAGCTCGGCAGCAAGTCGGAAACGGTCACCATCAATACCACGACCGGCATCACGACACTGCCCTCGGAAAAAAACGACAACATGAGGACTGCAGACTCCAAGATCTATAACCTGCAAGGCATGATGCTGAGCGGCAAGCCCGGGAAAGGACTGTATATACAAAACGGCAGGGTAAGAATAAACTGAAGCCCGCCACCATGCGGCCATGCCCGCCGGCACGCTCTTCTCTCGAGAGGTCAACCCCGAGAAGCATTACCGCCATCCTACCGTCAGCGTGGTGGACATCGAACTGGCCAACGCGCAAAACAAATAGGAAACGTCGTCTCTCCACCTTACCGCGAAGCACATCCCATTGCCTTGCGACATGCTCACCCATCCCATTTGGCAGCACCAAAGGGATGGGTTTCTTTTTGTGAGGCATATCCTATTCGCACGTAAACATTCTTGACAAAAGCCTCTCCCGTTTGCGGTTATTCTCCGCCGGCCCTTCTCTCAGTCGTAAATACGCCCAAAATGAGACCTTTTCTTTATTCTCTGTGTATCAATATGTTATAACCAAACTCCCATCCCGAACCGCCGGTTCGGCCCCTTCTGCGCGCCCCATTGCTATCATTTGGCATCACGATTAAGGCCCTATCGCGTTGCCATTGAGCCTCTTTCGCGTCGCCAAAGCACCCTTTTCGTGACACGAAAAGATAAGAATGGCACTTGCAACAGCAAGAAATGAGGCGACGACATGAACGAAACCTGACAAAAACAATGCATAGTTTTTCTATTTCAAGAAATTTGAAATGTTAAAATTCATGCTTTAATCTTGACAAAATCATGGCATTGCCCGAGTGGCACACCTCCATTCCCCATGACGATTGGCAGCCGACAATGAACTGAAAGCCATACGCCAACCGTGTTAATAGATGTAAATTATTGTTATCAATATTATATTATAGCTTAAAATTAGAAAAAAAATCATAAATTGCATGATGCATACTACAAACCCTGTTGCTCCAATCCCGCTATATGGAATGACGGTCTGCGAACATCGGTCGCGACGCTCCCATAGATCGTGATGAGAACAGCCATTCCATGACGCCATCAGATGCAACGCACCTCTACCGACCGTGAACTCTTCATTCGGCCAATCACACTTGATACGACAGTGGACAAGTACATCGGATAGGACTGCGGGAGAGTGAGCGGAACGACAGCCGCCGAGAATCCAAATGTTTCGCTGACCCGCCGAATGTTCTTTGCATGCGTCACGAAGAAGCCGCAAGAGACGCGAATACCGCGTCGATGAATATTCAAGTCACACGCATATCCGCTATCAAACCATCATCTAATCTCTTAAAAAATTGATTTACAGAACAATGAAAGTAAAATTGTTAATATGTAACGCGCTTTTGCTATGGGCTATCGGGGCATCTGCTCAAAACGGCATTCCGCGCGAAGACACCTCACTGGTCGCCAAGCAGTATCAGGCAACCATCAGCCGACAGGGAAGGATGGCCGGCATGGAGGCCTACGAGATGCTGGCTGCCAAGTACAAAATTCCCCATGACCAAACAAGCCAAGTGTTGATGTTGCTCGTGAATCGAGAGAAAGAGAAGGTGGCCCGGAATTACATGTACCCCAAGAACCTTCGCCGACGGGTGGCGGAGAAACAAAAGATCGACAGTATCTATCGTGACAAACTTTTCGAGATACTGATTCCTTATAACGAGATTGCCGGCGAATACATGGGGCTTGCCCTGCTGGCCGCAGACTTATTGCACTATACCGACAAACAGCATGCCGTACTGAAAGGCAAGGCGATGGACATTGCCCGGCGACTATACGCCAATCCGCGGCTGAACACGGGAGACGAAGAAATGAACATTTTGCGCAACACCCTCAACGAAGAACAATTGGACACTCTATTGGACTGTAAGAACGCCGGGGTGGCAACCCGTCAGATGAATCAAGGATGGGCAAGGCTGCGCGAGGCCGGCCTTGCCGAAGAACTCGACAGCGTGAAAGACTGCACAAGGGCCTATTTGTTCTATTTGAAACAACACAAAATCATGGACCTGCACCGTGGCAACGCCACCGTTCGGAATAGACTGCTTCAGGATATGAATCGGCACAAGCCACCGGTGGTCAGACTGCTCGACGGTCTCGACAGAAGTGCGAAAATCAAATCGGAAGAAACAAAAAAAATAGGGAGGGATTTCGTATGGTAAAATTCTATCAAAAAATTGTCGGCCTGCTGCTCACATTAGCCGTCATCGGTCCAAGCAATATTTACGCGCAGACCGTCAGCAAGAAGTTGGAACGCGCCGTGAACGTGCTCAAAAGCGCGCAGTCGGCCGTACTCATGGAAAATGCCCTTGCCGAGATCAGGCATGCGGCCGAGAAAGACAATAGCGCCTATGCCATGAACGTATTGGGAATGGCCTGTATGTATGGGCTTGGCACTCCCGCAGACACCATTTCGTCGGTAAAATGGCTGCGCGCCGCGGGAGAACGGGGGTACCCCGATGCCTATCACAACATGGGACTGATGTATAAAGACGGTATCGGGGTGAAGCAAAACTTCGAAAAGGCCTACAATAGTTTCATGGCCGGTGTAGAAAAAGGATCGGTGATGTGCTATTATGACGCGGGGTTCCTGCTCTACAAAGGTTTTGGATGTCAACAGGATTATGTTCAGGCGGCGCAGCTCTTCCGGCGAGGTGCCGACAAGGATCATTCATGCAGCCTGTATATGTTGGGGCTATGTTATCGCAACGGCTATGGCTTAAGACAAGATTCTGCCCAAGCAAAGGCCTGTCTCGAGCGAGCCGGAAGATTGGGTTACACGATGGCTTTGGAGGAATTGCAACGCAAACTGCCCGAGAACTATTTGCACGAGGTTGCCGCAAACCAAGACTCTCTGGGCAACCTGCCGCAGAGCATGCCGCAAATCAACAGCATGGTCAATGACACCGGACTGATTGCCGGGAACTATGAAGGCGCATTGGTCATGTATGACTGGAGCGGGAAATACCTGCTTGGAGAAAAACCGGTGAAAATGACGATCAAGAATCTCGGCAATGGGTTCTCCGGACAACTGTTGATCGACAAACAACCCGTGGATTTCACGGCCGACCTCTCATCAGACGGTCGCCTTATCTTCCGAGATGGGTACTTGAAGTTGGGCGAACGCTATCTCAACTCTCATGCCGTGAGATACCGTCTCGACTACGCCCGTTTGGATGTATGGGAGAACAGCATCGCCGGCCAACTGGGCCTGTACTCATTAACGCTCAACGAACCCGAGCGTCCGATGTATATCGACCTGAAGAGAGAAGGCTCCTCGACGCTTGGCTCGGCACAAGGGCTGTCGTCGCAAAACAGAAATGACCGCATCTCCATCAGTCCCAATCCATTCGATCATCAGTTTGTCGCCGAATTTGTGCTCCGCATGGATGTGTCGCATGTAGAAGCCCGAATATTCAATCAGGCGAGCATGCTGGTCGAGCGCATCTCACTTGGCCCGATGAGCAAAGGGAGCCACCGGGTCACGATAAGCCCTCAAGTGGGTAATGGTGAGTATATTCTCAACATCAGGGCCGGCGAGCAGGTTCTACGCACAATAATCATTAAAAAAGGAGGCAGCTGATGAAAAAAATTTTATTATTAAGCTTTTTCTTGCTAAATTTGCTTTCTGTAATCACTCAAGGTACTGTAACATTTTGCTCAAGCACGGCATCAGCGCAGTCATACGGCAACGAAGGTCTATGGTTGGACGAAGTGGACGTTTCGAGGTATCTTTGTACATATTGTAAAAAATCATTCAAGCTTGCAAGTGAACGCAATTGGCACGAACGTCTTTGTGACGTTACTGCTTGTCAATTTTGCAAAATAAAATTAAGTACTGTAATTGAAAAAGAACAGCATGAACTAACATGTCCCTCCGCCAACCCCTCCGATGAAGAGGATCATGACGGAATAAATGATTCTAACGATGATTCTTCAGACCAGAATGACCCTTATACCAGTGGAGGAGAGACATGGCCAAATACTGATAATAATGGAGAAACAATTTTTTTACGATATATACTAACAGTGGCGGATATCAGACATTAGAGGGACTTTTGAATTGGGCTGGTAAAGCAAGTGGAAAAATAAAAATTATTTTAAATGAATTATACTCACAAGGGAAAATCATTTTAATAGATAACAGTAAGATTGTCGCAGGATATGATCCGGCAAATAAAAGTATATATTTGCCCAAAGATCTATCTGTTAATAATCAAAGCGTCACACATGAGGTGTGTCACTATATTCAAGACCAATTGGGGGTATTAGACTACGACAATCACAGTTCTGAAAATGAATACCAAGCCTACTTTATAAATTATATTCTCCATAACACACTCGAAGAAGAAAATACAATTGAACCGATGGGGGTAAAACAATTAGTAGAATGGGATGAATTTAAGAAAACCATTCCCATTCATTGTCGCTTAGAAAATAACAAATTATACTATGATCGTGATTTCTTGGAAATCCTGAACCGTCCGGAACTTCATGATGTTCTTTCCCAAGCATTCAGAAACAGTTGTGCGGCGGGTGGGAAACCTGCTTCCTACTACACGAATAGCAATTTGGCAACGTATGACTGGAAGTGGAAAGAACTTCTCGAGGCACTTGGATTTGAGCTTCAATCACACTGATCATTTCAAACAAAAAAGAAAATAAAAAATGAAATCAACAAACATCAATTACAACATGAAAGCATTATATCTTTTGATCGTAGCTTGGCTATGCACAGGCTTTCCGGTCAACACATACGGACAAAAACCCGAACCGAAGACCACAACGGTCACGGTGGGAAACTATAAGGTGACAGAGAAAAAAGAAATTCCTCTCTTTTCCCCAAAAGATACCTTTTATCGATATACGGTCGATATCTTAGACGAGAAAATCAAAGCAAAAACTAAGGGGAAAAAATTATTTACCGCAACGACAGGAGCAACATACACCCCTTGGCACGATGTCCATTTGCATAAAAAAGAGGAACGCGATTTTTATATTTATTGTCAAAAGATTTTTAAAGAGTTCAACCTGACAGACATAGAAAAATTACGTCAAATTAACATATATGGCATCATCAACGATGATGGAACTGTCACCTGCTCCTCTCTCTCTGCCTTTTTCTCATTATTTGACCTGTTTTCCGCGGACGACCTCGTGTTGATCTTGGAAAAAATCAACTTGTTCAAATATACTACTCCCATGGTGATTAATGGCAAGAAAGAACCCATCGCAGGCTATGATGACATTAAGTTTCGCCCGGTTTGGACACCAAGAAACGAAGAAGTATATCAGGAATATCGGGCTATATTCAAAGACATACCCATGCCGTGAGCATGATATGCCGCTTTGTCCGCCGGCCCACCCTCGGGCGTTCACGCCTCGCCACGGCAAGGTTTAGCCTTACGCTCAGGTGAGACCCGCACAAAAAAACATCCCCCGATGTCAGCCCAAGGCGACATCGGGGGAGATGGTTTTTATTGACAGACGTGATCAGAAGTTCACGCCGAAATTGGCAAAGAACGCTCCATTGTGTGCCGAGAAGTCGTCATTCTTCGAGATGTTGGTCAAGCCAAACTGATAACCCATCTCCAAATAGAGCATGTTGTACTCCATGCCACAACCCAACTTGAAGCCTGTGTCGAAGCGTTTGAAGTATTCTTTGTTGAACGAGCTGTGCTTATTGGTCTTTCCGCTGATGGCCGTGCTGAAATAAGGACCGAAGAACGGGAGCAACGCGATGTCGTCATTGGCCTTCACGCCATACTTGATCAGCAAGGGAATCTCCAAGTAGTTGAGACCCGCCTTGGCACCGGTCTTGACAGGATCAACACCCGTGTCGGTGCCCTTGCCACCCTTCTCCACGTAATAGAGACCGCTCTCGAGGAAGATTGGCGTGGTGTCGGAGAGCCGAAGGCCCAATACTCCGCCAAGGGTCAGGCCGACCTTCGAGCCGTCAGTCACGAATTTGGAGGCATCGCCGCTGATATTTGAAACTGTCATACCGATGCGGACACCGTAATACAGGTTTTCCTCATCAAGACTAAAACCGCCGCTGCTATACTGGGCGAATGTTGGCAATGACGCAACCAATGCCGCAAGAGCCAAAAAAAACTTTTTCATTTGCTAAATGTTATCTTATTGTCGTTACTAAAAATTATCCGCTGACAGACGTTTATCCGCTGCAAAGGAAATACTTTTTTTCTATTACGCAAATTTTCGACGCCTAAACGCCTATCAGTTAAGCGATTTTGCCGATGTCTATCGACGAGAGCGCACCATCTTGGTCGCTTTGCCATCTTTGACACGGATATATACGCCCTGCCCGTTCGGGGTGCTCACCTTGCGGCCGTCGAGGGTATAATACTCCTGCTGACCGCTTTCCGTGGTGCTCACGGCACCGATGCCGGTAGCAACGGCGATGGGCAACGACGGGCCGTTCCACGATGCCAGCACGGTGATGCCCGTGAGGCGGGTGAGGAATGCTTGGTAATCGCCGAGGTAAGGACGCTTGGTGCGGTCGGGATCATCTTGCACGACCCATGCGCCATTGGACAGGGTGAGACAGTTTTGTGGCGCGGTGGCAGAGGTCATGAACATGCCGCGCAGATTGTTGTCACCCAAAGTTGTGCGGGTGGTAAGCTCTCCGCTCTCCCGGATGACCACATCGGCGTGGTCGGAATAGATGACGCAGGGCACGCCGGCCGCGCTCTCGCTGATCTCCTCAAGATAAATCCGGGTGGTGTCGGCGCTCATGCCCGCCACACGATAGAACTTCACGCCGGTCGTGGGTTGCGCGTTATATGGCAGGCAGATGGTGCTCCATCCTGCCGCGTCGACCGTGGTGCGATACACCGGAACACGGCGAAGCACAAAGTCGGTGGCTGCCCACGATCCCTCTCGGAGATCGCCGGTGGATGCGTCATTGGCATATTCGCGCCAAGCATTGTCTATGGCGCCATGCTTTGTGCCGGTGAATCCGATGGTGATGGTATCTTCATCGGTGAGATAGATGGGGGCCGTGGTGAGGGTCTGCCAGCGTGCGTCGTCAGACAATGTGGGCAGGTCGAGATAGTCGGCACGCAACGAGGGCGACACGATGCTGTCGGTCTTGGTGCGGATAAAGGCATGCTGGTCGGTGAGGCAATAGTGCTGGGTGGCAGCCTTGCACTCGAGCACGTACAGTCCGTGTGTCAGTCCGCTGACCGTCTGGCCGATAGACATGCTCCGGGCATTGCCCTCGGCACTGCTCAGATTGGTCCACTGGGCATTCCAGCACGAGCGGCCGGCAAGGGTTGACGGGGCTTGGGTGCCCCCCTTGTAGGTGCCTGTCTTGATATTCCAGCCGGCTATTGAGGCCAACGCGAAGTCGGGGGTCTGCACATAGGTGGTAGACTCAAACGGAAGACAGGCATCGAGGGCCTCCTTCAAGGCTTGGGCACCACTGACATAGGCCTCTGCCGTAGTAGCGGCCTGTACATGGGCTAACGCCTGCCGGAGCACGTCGGTGCCGGGCAGCTGCTCACCGAGGATGCGGTCGGCCACCAAGGCAACGGAATCTACCTGAGCCTTGAGCCTCATGGCAGCAATGGTGTTGTCGATGGCAGCGGTCAGCGCGGCCAGAGTCGTCTCTGACGGGTCGGTGGTAGCCGTCACGACCGTTTGCAGACTCTCGTTGAGGGTAGGCAAGGCGGTATTGAGACGCTGCACCACGGCGGCACGTTGTTTCTCCGTGGCGATGCCGTCGGCAATGGCTTCGGCACGCGAAGAGAAGAGACGGGCAAGCATCAACTGGTCAAACTGTGCCTTGCTCTTCAGCCATCTGAAAGAGAATACGCCCTTGGAGTAGCTTCCCGAATTGAACGTACCCTCGTTCTTTCTCCACACGGGAGACGCGGGTATGCTGTAAGCTACCTGACTTAATGTCGCGCCGTCGCTGCTAAGGCCAAACTGCAGGTAACTCACACCCTCATTGAGTAGCGAGGCCGAGGAACAATAATAGTTGGTGTTGGGCAGAATATCGACCGAGGTCTTGAGAGACCCCACCTTGTCTGCCGCGGCGTGGGCGAAGGCCTGCAGATAGCTTCCACCATCATATCCACCCACGGGGAACACCTCAAAATAAGGTTGGTCGATAGCCGTGCCGGCGCCATCGGTCCAGCCGTATGTCCCCAAATCGAAGTTGCCATTGGGCAGGATGTTGCCGCCGAGATAATAATCATTGCCGTTCATTTGCACCACATCGCCCACGGAGAGCCGCTCGGGCACCGCGTTCACGATGGTGGAGATATAGTCTTTGCCATCGGCGTAGACCACATGGATGCGATAAGCATCGCCTCCGGTGACCGTAGAATCCGTGAAAGTATAGTTGGCACCCTCTTCCTGCAAGGCGATATCGGCCACGGGCACCCATGCGTTGGTTCCCGTACGGCGTTCCACGGTCATGCTCTTGTTGTACTCACCCGTGGGTTCGTACCAAGAAAGGGCTGCCACTCCGGTCTGCGCGTTATACCTGACCGAGAGGTTTGTCGGACTGCCCTTGGCTGCGGGAAGTTTGGGTACATACTCGTAGGTGCTGTTGTAGGCGAGCTTGGAATTGATATTGGCATAGTATTCGCCAATGGGCGTGAGCGAGCCGTTGAGGTAAGCCGCCCGACAGTCTTCCACCGCGTTGTAGAAAGCATATCGCTCGATGTAAGCGGTGCTCTCCAAACCGTCGAGGATGGGAGCCATGTGCTGCTTCTCGATGGCAAGGTTCGCGGCGCTTCCGCTACGGTCGGCACCCGGCCATCCGGTCCAGTTGGCACCATAGTTCATCTCCGTGATCCACAGTGGACGACCGGTGCGGTTATGGATGTTATTGAAATTCCACTGCCAGCTGGGCCAATCGCTATACCAATAGGAGTGGACGGTCACGAAATCGCAACGCCATCCGCGGGCATCGATGCTGTCGAGAAACTGGTAGAGCATGTTGAGGTTGCTCGACATGGCCGGCGACCCGAGACGCTTGCCGGTAGCCATCAACTCGGGCCAGATGGCAAGGAGGTCTTCCACCTTGGTCACCACCTCGCGCGGGTCACTGGTATTGTCCGGCTCGTTTTGTCCGAGGATGTGTGGAGAGGTGCCATTGTTACTGCAATCGGCCACAGACGGCCACGCACCCTCGTAGACCCCGTTCTTGGTGCCGCTCTCGTGGTGTCGCTGGGTGACAAACTCACGGTCGGCAAGGTTATCGGTTCCCGCATCCCAGTTGTAGTTCCACGAGGTGTTCAAAAGCGGGTTGATGGTGAGGTCGCGACCGGCAAATCCTTTCTTGCTGGCGTCATTCCACTGCAACACGCGGAACGACGACACGCTCTTGTCGAGAATCGCCGGCAGATTGAGCTGCAAGTCGGCCTTGTCGGCAATGAACACCTGACTGTACCCCTTGCCGTCGCTCTTGGTTTGGAACGTGACCATATAGCCACGCTTGAGCACAAAGCTGCGGATGCGGTTGTTGAGCGCGTTGCCCAGCAACGACTGCCGTCCGGCCACACCATACTGTGCCGACTCGCCAGACTGGTCGAGACCCGTATAGACCGTCAAGGGCTTCATGCCATTGATATATGGCATGATGATAGACCCATTGGCATAAATCTTCACCAAACAGTTGGTCTTGTCGACAGCCGGCGCTCCATTAATGCGCACATGTGACAACAGGGTGGCAGTCTGCGAGGGCTTGACTTGCGGAAGGATGATGACAGCATGGTCGGTATTGGTGATATCGACCACGGCATTGGTGGCAAACGGGGTGGATGACGTGACGACAAAGTCGACATCAGTGCTCAATGTGACGGAACCCGACACCTGCGCCACCTCTTGTGTGGTGTTGGCATGGGCCGAAAGCATTGAAACAGCAAAAAAGGCGACACAGAGTGCGCCTTTCTTGAAAATGGTATGAAATGTTCGTGACATCATAATGATGGGGGTTAAAGTCCTATTTTACCGTTCCAGTTGAGGAACCAGTTGTTGGTATTCATCAGGTCTTTCTTGATCTCCGACTTCATCTCGTCCACATGCGCGGATCCGCGACGATTATAGATGCGGTCGGCCAAGAACGCGGGATCATTGCGACGGAGGGCCACACGTAACAAGTCGTAGTAACGGGTTCCCTCGAAAGCAAA
Organism: Prevotella sp. UBA1395; assembly: GCA_002305235.1. Taxonomy (GTDB): domain Bacteria; phylum Bacteroidota; class Bacteroidia; order Bacteroidales; family Bacteroidaceae; genus Prevotella. The sequence goes on from DBQL01000080.1 coordinate 23,020, forward strand.
TTCCAAGGCACCCTCATCGACAATCATCTTCTCCACACGGTCGATCTGATAATTCAGGCGGTCGGTGGCGTTGAGCGTCGTGTCATCGGGCATCTGATAGTACTTATTGGCCTGACTCCATCCCGACCCACGCGAATGGATACCGATGGTGTTATAATATTGTGACTGGTTGGTCAGGTCGGCGACGATATATCCGGTGGTACTGGTTGACGGGAACGAGAACAGGTTGATAAACGCGGAGTCGACAGCAGTTTGGTAATAAGGCAACACCTTGTCGGCAATCACCTTGTTGTTGACACCCGACGAGAGAATCTGATAGGCAAAACGCGGATAGCCGGCGCGGTTCAATGCCTCGGCCAATCGCAGATAGAGCATGGTGCGGCGATAGATATGCACGTTGCGGGTGGTATATTTCCGAATGCTCTGATAATTGATTTGGCGGCCGCGATAAGTAAAGTTGCTCAGCTTGGACCATGCACTGTAGAGGCGAAGGTCTCCGGCATACTGGTCGTTGAGGTTTGACGGCGCATAGATGGTGTCTCCATCAGAAGTGACACTGCAATACTTCTGTGCGGCAGAGAGGTCTTGAAGGGCCTGCGAGGGCACGAGACTCACCTCAAAGTTGTTTTCCTCGTCGCTGTTGAAGATATTGCGCAACTGACTGTAATTACCCTGCGAGGGAATGGAGTCGCCGGCAATCATCGTGAGAAGCTCTCTTGAAGAAGAGAATCGCTCATTCGTGAAGTCGCTGGTCCACGAATCGCCAATCCCATTCCAACTGCCGGCATCCATCCACGCCACACTACTTGTGCCGGTGGGGAAAAACGAGTTGGCACCATTGGCCGTGGTGATGGCATTGTAATAGGCAACGGCGGCATCGGCATAGTTGCCTGCCCACAGGTTCAGGTCGCCCATCACCGCATAGATGGGGAAATAGAGCATGCGCGAGTTGGTGACTCCCAACATGCCCAAGCCGGGATACTCCTCATTGGCGAGCGGTGCGATGTCTTTCACCAACCAGTTGCAGAGGTCACGGATATCCTTGGTCTCGTATGTGGCATCACTCTGCGCCTTGGTCACGATGGGCTCTGTGACAAACGGCACGCGGCCATAATTGATGGCCAGCTGCAGATAGGTCCACGCACGATAGGCCTTGACCGCGGCATACTCCTTGAGGAAGATGTTTTGGTTGCGGTTGTTCTTCAATGCCGTATCGACCTTGGAGATATACAGGTTGCAATTGTTGATGACGGCATAATAGTCACGAGGACTGTTATAGATGTTGTCATCGCCGACATTGAACTGCGCGATGTCACGCAAATCGGAGCCGGCGGCATTGGTCACGTCGACCAAGTCGCCACGGGCCTCGCCCAAAAGGATGGTGCGATCGCCCAAGGCCTGCATCTTGGCCATGATACCGGTAAGACTGTAAATGGTATCGGCCGGAGAATCGAGGTGCATATTATCGGTGAAGGTGACGTGGTCGGAATCCTGATCGAAGAAGTCGCTACAGGAAGAAAACACCGTTGAGGCAGCCACGAGTACACCGCTCAAAATATATTTTGCTTTCATATTCTTGTTGTGCATTACGTTTTACAGATTGATTTTCACACCGGCAACGAAAGAACGACTTTGGGCAATCTGACCGGCGTCGATGCCTTGTCCGATGACCGAGGTGGTCATGGAGAACTCGGGGTCGGAGCCAAGATACTTGCTCAGCGTGAACACATTGTTGGCCTGAATCCACACTTGCAGACCCTGCAGGAATGAGGAGCGCATGGGGATATCGTAGCTCAGCGTGATGGTCTTCAAACGGAGATATGAGCCATCTTCGATCCAACGGTCGCTGAACCGACTGTTGCCCATCGGGTCTTGGAAAGTGATGCGGGGCACTTCGGTAACCTGACCTTCCACCTGCCAGCGCGACAAGAGGTTTGTGGTCTGGTTCATGAACCGGCTGCCGCCCTCAAGCTGTGAGCGCAGATAGTTGTAAACATCGCCACCCATGCTATAATTGAAACGGGCATCGAGCTTGAAACGCTTGTAAGACAACGTGGTGAAGATGTTGCCATAGAGATCGGGGTTGGGGTCTCCGATAACGACACGGTCCTTGGCATCGATGGCGTGGTCGTTGTTCTGGTCTACGAAGATCATGTCGCCGGCCGCGAAGTAATGCTTGGTCACGCCATTGTCATCGAGCACATAGAGTGCGGCGTCATTGGCTTGCTCTGTGGTAGAGAAGACTCCGGCTGTTTGGTAACCATAGAAGAGGTTGGCGGCCTGTCCCACCTGAGAGCGGATGTCGGCACCGTAAAGCTCGGTATCGATGAACTGCTTGCCGTCGGGCAACTCGGTAATCTTGTTCTTGTAATGGCCCACGCTGGCACCCATCTCCCATTGCCAATCCTTGAGAGACAACAGTTTGAACCCTACGCCGGCATCAAAGCCCGTATTCTCGAGCTTACCGCCATTGGACCAGTTGGCATCAAGGCCCGAAAGGAAGTTCAGGCTCTGCAGGGTGAGCAGGTCGCTGGTCCAACTCTTGTAGAAGTTGAAGTCGACATGTACCCGGTTGTCGAACAGGTTGGCCTGCAAGCCTGCATTGAAACGGCGGGTGGTCTCCCACTTGATCCCTGTGTTTCCGATGCCGTCGAGCGCACGACTGGAGATGGCACTGAGGAAGAGTTTTGAGCGCAAATAGCTCCGGGCAGCGTAATAGTCGATATCGTCATTACCGCTGACATCGAAGCCGGTAGTCAGCCGAAGGTAGTTGATGGCTTTGATGCCGGCCATCCAAGGTTCGTTGCTGATTACCCATGATGCCTGTGCAGACGGGAAGATACCCCAAGACACGCCGGCGAGTTTCAACCCTCCGGCTTCCTTTCCGAAGCGAGAGGAGCTTTCGGCCGTGAGGTTGGCCTGCAGGAAATAGCGGCTCAGGTAGTCGTAATTGGCCTGTGCGTACCATGCCACCGAGTTCCAATTGTCATTGGTACCCGATGATGTGGCATTGAGCAAGCTGGAACTCATGAACGGGGTCTTGTCGCTACCGGTGTTATAACCCAGCTGTGAGTTGAGGGTATAGTTTTCCCATTGTACGCGAGCACCGCCAAACAGTTGGATGTTGTGGGCATCATAACGGTTGTGCCAATCGACACGGGTGTCGCTCATGACCGAATTTTGCTTGGAGAACAATGAGCGCACCTCATTGGTGCGGTAGGCATTGACGTTCTTGACAAAATAAGACGGTACACCATTGATAGGAATGTAATACTTCTCATTGGTGTTGATCAACGTGTAGCTGAAGTGCTCGCTGATGGAGAGATTCTTGTTGAAATCGAACTTGGGCTTTACGGAGATGTTCAGCAAAGAGTTCTCAAAACGGTTCTTGTTTTCAGCGTCGGCATATTCATTGAGCGCAACGGGGTTGGCCAAACGATAGTTGTAATTGCTATACTCAGACAAAGCCTCATCCAAGTAACTCTCCGGCGTGATGTCATACTGGCTGTCGGAGAGCACTCCACGGCCATAGGCATACGGACTGAGGAACGGACTCTTGACATAACCAAGGAACGACGGCGCGGTGGATGTACCTTCGGTATAATTCTCGGGTGCTCCATCATCACGAATATTGCGTGTGAGATTGGAGAACGAAGCGTCGAAGCGCACCGACAACCTGTCAATGAGGTTGATATCGGTATTGAATCGTATGTTCAGACGATTCATGTTGTTGTACTCCAAGACGCTGTTGGCCTGAGTATAACCCACCGAAAGGTTATAGCTCGCGATGTTGTCACCTCCCTCTACATTGATGCCGTAGTTGGTGGTCAACGCATTGCGGTAGAGCATATCCTTCCAATCGGTGTTGTTGTGATACTGCTTATAATAATAGTAGTCCTGATGCTCGTTGAGGAACTTGAACTCACGAATCTTGGTATCGGTCGTCTTGAGCATCTCGGAAGCATAGCCGCGATACTGGTCGGCATCCATCATCGAGATGAACTTGGGCAGCTGGGTCACCCCGGCCGATATGCTTGCCGTAATGCGCGTGGCCATGCTCTTGCTGCGACGGGTGTTGACGATAACCACGCCATTGGCTCCCTTGGCACCATAGAGTGCCGTACCATTGCGTATAACGGTGACATTATCGATGTCGGCCGGATTCAGATTGGTGAGAATGTCGTTGAAGAATCCGTCGTGGATCATCGTTCGGCCATACTGCTGGTCCATGACCACACCATCGACCACTACCAACGGCTGGGCGTTGACGTTGAGGGAGTTGAGTCCCTGAATGAATATGTTACTGCCAATGCCCGGCGTGCCGTTGCGTGACGTGGTGTAGGCGTAGGCGCCCAACTGCTTTTGGATTTCGTCCTTGATATTGACCGCACCCGTGTATTGGAAGTCGGATGCCGACTTGTCGTTACGCAGGCTTACCGCGTCTTGATAGTCGGGTGAGAAGTTTTTGGGATAGAGCGTGATGTCTTGCTGTTGTTCATCCTTGCCAAGTCCCATCTGAAAGGCGTTGGTGCTGGGGTTGGTGACCATGACAGCATTGACGAAGACAGGAACCTTCAGTTCATACTCACCATTGTCATTGGTGAGCACACTGTAACCCTCGATGCCTACCGCACTGACCAGCGCACCCGACACGGGAGCATGGCCGGCCGAACTGAGCACACGACCCTTGATGGTTCGTGTGGGGTAATCCTTTTTCTTGGCAACGACAGCCTTGCGCACGGTAGCTTCTATTTCGCTGCCACTCTCATCGTCCTGTGCCTGTGCCACAGTGGGGAATGCCGACATTCCCAAACATAAAGCACAGCAAGCTGCAGTCACCGGTATGGATGTCTTGTGATAGAATATGATATTCTTAATTTTCATATTGCATGTTTTTGAAGATGGTGAATAGAAGTTAGTCCTCGTGCGGTTTGAAGATGATACAGTCTAAACGAAGAATACGATTGTATGCGCCGCTTCTCACCTCGCTATTGCTTACGCGGGTGTCGACAATAATCTTCACTTGGGGGGTGATGTTATCGCCCCAAGAGCAGAACGGAACCTTGATATTGCTGGCTACAAGGAATGTATCCACGGCATCGGGAGTGGTCTCCAAACGGGTTTGGAGATTGATCCAGTTGCGCGAGTTGATGGGGTCGCCATTCTCGTCATTGTAACTCATGCGAACACGGAACTTGGTAGGCAACCGCTCTGTTGTCGAGGCCAAGGTGTCGGCAGCCAAAGCGGGAGCCGTGACCATATAGATATCATAGCCGGCATTGGACAGCACGTTGGGAATGTTGAACACAGCCATCGTGTTGCTGGACGCTCCGGCCGGCAGAATGGTCGCGAAGGAGTTGCTCGACAATTTGCCATAGAACGGGTTGCGAGACTGCACATTGACGATGGTGAGAGGTGCCTGTGTAGAGAGCTTGTCTACGGAGTCGAGACGCTGGCTGCTCTCTCCCTCGGCAAGAATGGTCTGGAAGAAGGTCTGCTTCTTGTCGATATGCCAGTTGGCAGCTTTCATCACCTGACCGTTACTGGTCACGGTATTCTCTGTGCCGTCAAATACTCCACCTGTTGCCAAGGGCTTGTCATATTGGTAATACTTGGCATCGTATGTGCCGTAAGTTCTCAGTCTTCTCAAGTATGATACGGCATTGACCGACATGGCAGAGTCTTGGATCACGGCATCGGTATTCTTCGTGCGGCTGAACACGGTGCCATAGAGCAAGGCCATGCGGGCGTTGGCGTGGGAAAGAGAGTCGCGCTTGTTGACCTTTTTGTCATACCGGAAATACTGTTGGTATTCTGTCACGAGCTTATTCCACACGTCGTTCGTAGGCACGACCATCCAATAGGTACTGTCTTCATCATTGATCAGACCGAGACGATCGAACAGCTCGTTCTCGAGCGTGACCACGGAGTCGAGATAAACGGTCTTTCCATTGACAATTCCGCCCGGCACACTCGCCGCCTCATCGAATGAATACTTGTTGTAAGAATACATGAAATTGGCCACGGAGTCAAGGTCGGCATCCTTCCTCAGACGCTCAAAGATATTGGGGAAATAATCTACTTTATTGCTCAAGGTGAACAGCACGCCGTTGCCATAGTGCTGATTGGTGGTGAGCATGTTCTGACCACCGAAGGTGTTGGCGGTGAGATTGATATACTTACCGTTCATCATCACGATGGCATCATTGCTGGCACTTGACACCGAGTAATTGTACAACGCGATGTGATTCTGAACAAACTCCTTAATCGCACTGTTATCACGGTCTTTGATGTTGCGCGCCTTCTCCTGATGGTACACTTCGATGATCGAGTCGGCTTGGGCTTCCGTGAAGTGGTCGTTGGTCGGAGCAAACACGGTGAACACCTGCTTGCCTACTAAGGTAGTGTCGTAGCCACAGGCTTTCACCACCTTGGCAAAGTTTGACAGGTTAGCATCCGAGGAGATGGCGGTCCAAAGATCTCCTTGGCCGGCAGCGGGCACGTCATAGTGCTCGTTCCAATCATCGGAACAACCCATGAAGGCCAGCGCAATAACCATTGCGCCCAAGGCCTTCTTGTATATATTAAAACATTTCATATCGATTTGATCTTTTTTGAATATCGGTTGCGATTACAGGTCGGTTTCCATCTGACCGGCCTCGGTCACGCCATAAACACTCTTGGGAACAATCTCAAAATAGTCCATCATGAACTCATTGTTGTTGCCCAACTTGGAAGAAGAGGTACAACGAATGCGCAGGTAATGGTCTTTCTTGGGGTTGATGTGCACTTGGCAAAGCACCAAACGATAAGTACGGGGGTTGTCGACAAACTCGTTGATCACCGATCCGTTGGAGTGGTAACCACCGTATGCACCACGATAATACCCCAAGTTTTTCAGCATCTTCTGGTCTTCGGCCTTCTCCTCATCGGTCATCTTAGACCATGCTTTGGTACCAAATTTATTTCCAAGAATAGACTCATCGGTCAATCGCTTGCGCATGTCGACAGGAATTCCCTGTGGCTTGCCATCGAAATAGACCTGTGCCACACCACGCGTGTCGAGCGCGCAGAAGCCCAAGCGCAACTGATACTCACCCTCGTAAGGTACGGGGGGGATGCGGAACTCAAAGTCGTAGTCGCCAAAGAGGTTGAACTCGTCTCCCTCGTATGACCAGAAGTTCCAGTGGGGACGACGATATACAAGCGTACCGTTGCCCTTCATGGTCACATTGTCGAGATAACCGTTGGGGAAATAGTAGTTCTTACCGTTCTTGTATGTTTGGTCGGCCTTGCTGCTTTCGTCATCTTTGGTCGGGTCGCCGTTGAGTCGCATGTTCATGGTCATCACCTCGGGGAAGATGGTGGCAAAGTCCATGCGGATGCGATCGTTCATCACCTTGTTCTGGGTATCGTAGTTGAAGGATACCACGTCGGTGACATAGAAGTAGCGTCCGTTGGGTGCATCCTGTGTGTATTTGTCTTCGACGGTGGGAAGAATCCTCGCTCCCTCGATGGCATACTTGTCATCCACACGACGGTTGATGTAGCGTTGTCCCAAGATGCCGGAACCCACATACTGGCGTACGGTGAGTTGCTCAAACTTCATCATGGTGCGCGGCAACATGGTCTCATACCAGTCGTTGGGGTTCATCTTGTCGGTCTTGATGCCGATGGCACCATCCACGATGCCCTGATGAAGCTCCAACGGTGTAATCTTGTTCCATCCAATGACATCACGGGTAAGGATGTGATAGGCGATGAACATGTTCAACGGATTGTAACGGTCGGTCAGCTTGTCGAAGCCGTGCGCGGCCTGATAGTCGGCATCGTTGCCAAACACGGGGTCATAGAGCTTGCATGCCAAATCGTAAAGGGCACGCACGGTGCCGTTTGCTGTGGAGATGCCCTGTTCGGCCAACTTGGCAGAAAGCAGGCTGTCGGGCTCGACAAATACGGTGTAGCCATACTTCTTCTCCTCGGGAGCCAACGCGATCTCGTGCCAAAAGTCGGAAGTATAGGTATAACCGGGTCTGTTCTTGCCAACATAAGACTCGTCTTTCACCTTGATAAGCGAGTCGCGCAAGCCGGTTGCCAGCAAACCGCTGTAAAACATACTGATCTTGTCGTTCTCTTTGAGAATGTCGGCAATGGAGCTGTTGGAGTTCTCCAACAACACCGTGATGGGTTGTACAATACCGTTCTCGACGGAGTCGTCTTTCAATTCGAAGATGATATGCGACATACGATTAAGCTCCACCACCGAGTTCTGATTGGAGTCTGTGGTGTGCGTGATCTGGATATATCGCTTGTTCATATTGGCCGTGTTCAGCGTACCGTCGTTCATCTCGATGGTGGCATACATATTGCCCACGAGATGACTGCACGCTATGGTGTCACACTCTTCCTTGGTGAGATCTTCCACAGATGCGATTCCCTTCTTCTTGAGATATGTACGAACCACATCGTTTGACGGAAGGAAGCAGGTGTAGTGGCCGTATGCCGACAGAATATCCATCAGGCCGGCCTGCTTCACAATGTAAGCGAAGTCACTGTACTGCGGACGACTGGTGATGTAATCACTCATCATTTCGCCCGTAAAGGTGTAATAGTTTTCTGCACCGGGATCGTCCGAACAGCCGGTAAACCCAAGACTGCCCAAAGCACAGATGGCGCAGAGTATGAAATATCTTAAACGTTTCATAGTGTTGTCTATATTAATATAGGTGCATGAACCTTATTTTGTCTTGTCATAATTGCCGTTCTCACCGCTGCCAAAGGCCGGATTCTGGGTGAGGTTCTTATTAACCTTCAACTCATCGACATTGTAAGGCCAGTAGATGGCATCCATCTTGGCCAATTTATCCTGTATGGCGGAGGTGTTGGAAGTGAACTTTTGAAGTACCTGATTGGAGAGATACTTCGTGTTTCCGTCTCGACGTGAGCGACGAACGAGATCATACCATCTCTTGCCCTCAAACATCAGCTCGCGATGTCGCTCCTCCATCACAAGATCTTCCATAGCCGTCTTGGTGGCATAGCTCTTAGGATCAAGCGTATCTTTCAATACGGATTGGCAGAGCGAGCGCTTGTTCACGGCCGTCACAAGAGAGAAAGCAGAGTTCAGGTAGCTTTGGTCTTGCTCTGAAAGTTCCTGCGCATTGCTCATCAGCTGGGTCAGGGCCTCGGCCTTCATCAGCATGATGTCGGTGAGTCGATAGAATATCCAGTTGCTCTTGTTCAGTTTCTCACTGTATAAACCCGAATACGACACCGAAGGAGGCGTACTTGTAAAATAGATCGTCGAGTTTTGGTAAACATACTTTCCGATCATATTGCTCATCACGTTTTCATAATAACGGGCATCATACTTGTTCTTGAACACCTTGAAAATGGAAGAGGTGACATCATCGACGATATAACTTGCCGGAGAGGCATAGCCCATAGTGAGCACTCCACTTCTGTTGAAGCCGTAGCAAAGATTCACGCCTCCATTGCTGGGCATGTTGTCAGACGGCATAAAGGTCAACTCCAAGATACTCTCCGAGCTGTTGCCCGTACCAAAGATTTGGGAATAGGCATTGCCATAGATCAAACCCGAGGTGTATGCCTCGCCGATCAATGGATACCCGCCAAACTTGCTATAATCGGTGGTGGAATAGCTATTGCGTTGCCTTTCCTCTGCCTGCTTCTTCTTGGCATTGATCACCATGTCGGCATATTGGATGCACTTCTGATAATCTTGTTTCCAAAGATACATCTCACAAAGCATTGCCCAAATGGCCTCTTTGGTGATACGGCTTGTCTGATACAGCTTCTCGGTATCTGTTCCCGAGGGATAAGTCTCCACGGCATCATCCTTAACCCTTTCCAAATCGGTGATGAGACTGTCGAGCACATTATCAAAACTTGTGGCGGGCAGGTCCATCACCTGATCATCATCGGTGAAAGCCACCGTTGAATAAGGTACGTCACGGAAGGTGCGGATCAGGTAGAAATAGCAAAGCGAACGCAGAGCGGTCACCTCGGCAATGTCTGCTTTCAGCTCGCTTTCGCCAAAGTTAGGGTCTTTGGCGGCAACCTGCGGTGAATACTTGATAATTGTGTTACAACGGTTGATGATGTTATAGAACTGGTCCCATGTGGTATAATAGTTGGATGCGGTAAGATTTTCTTTCAAAACACTCTCCAAGTTGACATCCTTGTCGAGATTTTGTCCGCGAGAGATGTTATCACTCCGAAACTCACCCCATATCATCATGCGCATCATCATGTTGTCAGACTGCATGCCCGAGTAGCATCCGAAGATCATTCCGTCTACGTCTGCCTTCTCGTTCCAAAACTTCTCGAGAATGATCTCGTTCTGCGGTTCTATCTCAAGAAAATCACTACATGAGGATAATCCCAAGAGCATGCAGGTCGAAGCAATGATATGATAAAATATATTTTTACGTTTCATAATCGTCTATATGTTTTAGAAATCCACGGTGATACCGAACGTGTACGAACGAGAACGCGGTGTTTGCGAACGGTCGATGGCCGGATCGTAACCATAGTTGCTGATATCCGGGTCTACACCACTATATTTCGTAATCACAAACGGGTTGTTGGCACTGAGATAGAAGCTAAGACGGTTCAGCCCGATCCATTTCAGATTCTTCTTGTTGATGGCGTATGACAACTGCACATAGCCCAAACGGAGATAAGACCCGTCTTCCACAAAACGGTCGCTAACCAGCGTGTTGTAGTTGGACGAGCTGCCAAACATCGCACGAGGAATCGTGGTCACGTCGCCCTCTTTGCGCCAACGGTAGTTCACAGCCTGACTCATATTGTCGTTTCCGGTCATAGACTCTGCCTCCAAACGAGCCAAGTTCAGGATCTTGTTGCCCACACGATAGGTGAACTGTGTTGTCAATCGCAAGTCTTTATAGCTGAAGGTAAAGCCGAAGCCACCCGTGAGCTTGGGCAGAGAGCTGCCGAGATATACGATATCCAACGCATTGATGTTGCCGTCATGATTGACATCCTCATAGATGGCATCACCACCGGCAAAGGCATAGTTCTTGCCTGTACCGTCGTTCGTATAGTTATAACGCATGCGAAGGGGGTTGCCATCGGCATCCAAGATCTGCTTACCCTCGGCATTGAAGGCCACCGGGGCGGTCTTGCCGGCAGCGAGGAAGGCCGTACGCTCATCGGCGGTCATGTTCTTGAACGTGTCGTAGTTGTACTGGTAAACGCCCTTGTAACGGAAACCATAGATGGCACCGAAGGGATTGTGCAACTGCACACGGCGCAAGTATTCACCATTATTATATGCAAAGGTGGAGTTCAGAGAGTTGAGCACATACTCGTCCATCTCCAAAATCTCATTACGGTTGTTACCAAAGTTGGCATTCATGTCGACCACCACCTTGCCCACCTTGAGCAAACGATTGGTATTCACGTGGAACTCCCAACCGGTATTGCGCATCTTGCCACTGTTGCGATAGGGCACGGTCATGAATCCGGAGTTGGAAGGAATGCGGTAATTGGACAGCAACATGTCTGATGTGGTAGAGTTATAAAACTCCAATGTCATTGTCAGTCGGTCGTTCCAGAATCCCCAGTCCATACCAAGGTTATAGCTCGAGACAATCTGCCACTTCAGGTTGGTCAACCTGATATTGACCGGATACATCGTAGCATGGTCGAGATAGAATGCTCCTGAGGCGTACTTACTCGTATAGAGGTAGTCCTGATTGGGCTGACTGCCCACCTTACCCCAGCTCGGACGGATGGAGAGCATGGACAACCAACTGTGCAGAGGCTTCATCCACGGCTCGTCGATTACGTTCCAACGCAGCGACACTGCGGGGAAATATCCCCACCGATGACCGGGTCCGAACTTCGTCGTACCGTCGGCACGCACAGACACGTCGGCCACATAGCGACCCTTGTATGCATAGTGGGCAGATAATGTGTAGTACATCGATCTCCACTGAGAATACCATGAAGACAATCCGGTATTCACACCGCCGGCATCCGGACTCACCACACCGTCACCGGTAAGGCCCTTGGCACCGTTCGACTGTCCGCTCGAAGAACCGGAGTTCAACTCGAAGCGGCCCATCATCATGAAGCTGTGGTCCTTGTTGTTGAAATGGGGAATGAATGTCAGGGTGTGCTTGGTGTTGAACGTTACACTCTTTGAACTTGATGCCGACGCAGTATTCACGCCATCGGTCCAGCTCACGGTTCTCAACTCCGAAGGATAGAACGAATCGTCGTATTGGTTGAATACGCTCATCAACACGCTTCCCTGATAGTTCAACTGGATATGGTTATCGTCAAGGCCGAGCAAGCGATAGTTCAGCACCAACTCCGGCACAAGGTCGTAAGTACGACGTGTTTTCTTGGCCAAATAAGCGCTGGCAACAGGGTTGACGTATGTCTTTTGGTCTTTGTCAAACTCGCTCGATCCATTCTGCAGCATCTGATAATAACGGTTGGTATTCTCTCCCGTTACAGGGTCCTGCTCGTAGATGCTCATGTTTGGCATCTTCTTCATGGCAATAGACAGCAGATTGTCACTGTTCATGTAGTTCTTGGTGTAGGTCAACGCGAAGTTGGTCGACACACGAATACGCTCACTGACAAAATAGTCCAATGCCACACGGGTGGAGAATCGATTGAGTTTCTGTTGGATCATCGTACCCGTCTCATTGTCGAAACCTCCACCGATACGGAAGGAAGCCTTCTCGCCACCACCCGATACCGACATATAGTGGTTCTGGCGGAGACCCCATTGGGTCACGGCATCACGCCAGTCGGTATTGTTATTGTATTGCTCATACTCCGAGAACGTCGGATCGTAGAGGATTTCCCTGATGCTTTGGCTGCGCGTGTCATCCTGTGTCGGGTTGAAATAGCTTTCCTTGAGCATCATGGTATAGTCGTCACCGCTCAGCAAGGAATATCCTTTGGGCTGGTGCGTACCTGTGAGTTTCAAAGAATAGGATACCCTTGGCGCGCCGCGCGAACCACGCTTGGTGGTCAACTCGATCACACCGTTACCACCCTGACTACCATAAACAGCCGTGGCTGCCGCGTCTTTCAACACGTTCACGCTGGCAATATCCTCAGGGTTGATATTCAACAGTTCGGCAAATTTCTCGTTGTTGGCATTGCTCAAGTCAAAGGTCGACATATCTACGTTGCGCACGTTTCCATCGACCACGATCAATGGGTTGGAGTTTGTCAATGACGAGAGCGACGAAGCGCCACGCAAACGCATGGTGGAGCCGGAACCCAAGTCACCGGAATTGGAAATGATATCCAAACCGGCAATACGGCCTTGCAAAGCCTCATCAAGCGTGGTGATACCCAATCCCTCCAGATCTTTCATATCCAACGACTGCGACGCATACGAAATCTCTCGGTCGGGGATGGCAAGGTTATTACCGTTTCTGCGTTTCTTGGCCACCACAGTCACCTCATCGATATTGGTATCCGACTTCAGCATCACGTCGAATGTTGTTTTATTGATGGGCAAGGTTTGTGTTTTGGAACCTACATAAGAGAAACGAATCTTATTCTTCTGGTCGCGTATCGACATGGAGAAGTTACCATTGAGGTCGGTCACGGACGAGTTAATGATACGACCTGTTCCGTCAATCTCAACCACAGTGGCACCCATCAATGGTCCCATGTCGTCAGACACCGTTCCATGCACCTGAGTGATCTGTGCCAATACGACCTGTGCGGATAGAAGGATGAACATCACCGCCATGCCAAGACGCCTGCAGGTAGTCGAAAGGGACATAGCCTTCATTTGTGTTAGGTTTTTATGTTGTACTTTCATGAATTACTTCCTCCATCTTTTAGCATTGCTCAACTGTTGTCTCCACGGAGTCTTTTGGCTGCTGCTGTAGAACAAAGCACCGTCGATGAGGTGCACCACAGCATCTGCCGAGGTGTACAACAGCTTGTTAAAGCCATTACCTGAGATCCAGTATTCGCGACAGATGTTGTTGTAAAGCCCGTTGGTCTTCACCACGCGTCTCACATCACCGGTAAGGTCTTTGATGACCAAGTCCTTGTCCTCAATGTCTACCTCCAACGGATAGTAACGGTTGGTCTCGGCATTCAACATCATCGATTCATAATTGTTTTTCAACAGATAATTGCCTTCGGTATCCTGTTCGGGCGCGCCACCCACAGCCACGGAGTTGTCCTGCATGTGATAACGCACAAAATCGAAAATCTTGTTCTTGATGAGTGTGCAGGCTGCCTCGGCTGCCTGCTTCTGCTCCGCGGTAGAATTGGCACTCTCGGCAATCTCAAACTGAGCATTATAATCATCCCATGTGGGTAGGTACCCATTGTCGATGAGTTGCTTGATCGACTCGTTCGAGGGAACATATACCGTATAGTTGTATGCACCAAAGAGTCGGATATTACTATTCGTGGCCGAATTGGCACTGTTATACTTGTTTCCGGACAAGGTCATCGAACTTACCAACAACTGGTCTTCAGCAGGAAGATTCTCCGAGCCGCTCAGCAGTTTGAGGAACTCGGAATACTCCTCATGTTCTCTCAACGTCTGATATACCGACTTGCTTGCCGGCAATGGCACCTGCTCATTCAGTCGGTAAGACTTACCGTTACCGGTCTTCGACATATCATAGATAGAGTCTACTCGCGCACCGGTGTTGTGCTCCAGCTGCCAACCGCCCATCACGGTCATCTTGTCCTTCACTCCGGCATTGGCCACCTTGACCATCGTGCCGTTCTTCGATTTGTAATAAGTAAAACCGTTCTCCACGCTTCCCACGATGATCATTTGGTTCACCAAGTCCTTCAAACGGTTCTTGATATACGTTGGCGGCACGCTTTCCTGAAGTTTGATGCCCTTGGTCACATTGCCGTTTTCATCGATGGTGCAGGCATAGCGTCTTGCCTTCACCGTCTTCTCCGTGTTATCAAAATAGAATTCAAGCACTGTCTCCTGAGATTCTCCGTATGAACATGGATCCACGTAAGTCAGCATGGCCGTGTTGGTAGGCAGCAGCAGACTGTAATAAGAGTCCATAGAGTTCAGGTAGGGGGTGAATTCCAATTCGTCTATGGCCCAATAGATCACATTCATCACATCCTGATGGATCAGGGCCGGGAACGAAACACTGGAATAAGCCATAGGACTGAACACCCGATTGGTCATGTAAACCACGCCGTTGCATCCCACGAAGCAACTGTCCACATCAGATGTTTTCACACCCATCGACACCTTACTGTCATTGATGATATTGTTAAACTTAGACGGAATGGCATCGGTGAATGTGCCGATCATATTCACGTTCAGCAACTTTGACAACACAAGGTCGGGCACGTTGTCCCATGTCTTATATTTGTCTTGCAACACCTTGCCATCGGCATTCCACCAAGCCTCGAGGGCAGCGTTTGTCGGGGCGAGCATGGCGCCGGCATCATAGTGCAGGTCATAGCCACTGGTGTTCTCGTACATGTATTGGTTCCATCCCGGGTCGAATGCCAGCGTGGCAGCTACCTTCTGCGGGGCGGGATTGCCGGCAGTGACAGGATAGTATTGGGTTGTCAATCCATCTTTCCGAACATCGGCAAAGTAGCGCAGCGTGAATACCGAGTCGACATTCTGATTGTACAGACGGTTATACTCTATGGTTTTGTTTCGGTCATAATAAGGTGCGCTGAACCGGTCGATAAGATGCGACCACATCGACAATTCCGGGTGCAATCTCAATATCTCGGCCATATTGGGCGTCTCGTCAAGCACGCCGGCTACCTTTTGGATATATCCGTTCTTGCAGGTGATATCGCGCTCAATCACCTTCTGTCCACCCACATAAGCATCGCTGACAGAAGTGGCCGTACCATTGGTAAGCACAGTGATATCCTCGTCGGTAAACTTGGCTTTCTGCATGAATGCAGGCAGGAAGTGTATCATGGGTGCAGAAAGATTGCTTGTCGTCCCTGCGTTCATGATACGACCGTCCTTGAACAACACGATGTCCTTATTATTGTTCTTATACCAGCTCCATGCGGGCAAAGTGCCATTCATATCGGCAGCCTTCATCACGAAGACCGAGTCAAACACACTTGAAGCCGTCGGACGACGCATGGCAAGTCCCGTCTCAGGTGGGTCACCACTCACGTTAGACAACAACTCGATCAGATAAGCATTGTTCACAATAGAGTTGTTGAGCAATGTCTTCTTCTGAGCCAATGACAACGCACCATAAGAGCGTGCGCCCCATTTGTTGGTCTTGAACCACTGATCATAGGTGGCGTCGTCGGCCACGAAAATCGTCAAAGAACCCGTCTTGCTCATTTGGTCGTGCAGCCCAAGGTCATCAATGAGCCTGAGCGTGACAGTGTAGTTACCATCCTCTTGCAGCTCCTCATAGATAGAGTTGCCTAACCACGACGGCTGACCTGTCAGGATGTCGTCAGAGCACGATTGCAGAGCCACGCTGCCAAGCATTAGCCCTATTGCAAAAGCGGGTCGAAAAACACCATGTTTCATCTTTTTGCAATTCATATATAGGTTGTTACTATTTAAAAATTCTTGTTAAAGTCTGATTTTGTCCTCATTTCTCAAAGCACCACCTTCTTACCCCCTTTGATGTAAATGCCGTGGGGCAGGTTGCTGCCGGCCATGCGCTGACCCTTCAAATTATAGATGGCACCGGAAGTGCTGCCTCGTGTCGGCACGACAGTTATCCCCGTGGGATCACCGAGATAATTAAGCGTGAAGTTATCAAAGCAACACCAGTCCGAGTTCACCGCATCCGTCTTCCTGATTCCCAGCGTAATGCTGCCGGGGGCATCAAGTGTCAGCTTGAGTGTGTTGGTGTAAAGTCCGTAAGTATTGAATGCCGTGTTGGCTGTGCTTACATTGTCCGGATAGTTGTATGGACTCATGCTGTACCGTGTCACCTCATCATCATAAAGACTCTTCACAGGCACTTCGGCCGTATTGGCATAGAATATCGCATTCAGNNATCACGTAGTCGCCTTTGGGAAGACCATCTATGGTCTGGTACATATCAAACGTGGTGTTCCAAAACTCGGCCACCTGCCCATTGGCATTGGTAAATGCCGGCGACTTTACCCATCCGTTCGCCCCATCGCTGAAATCAGCGTTCTGCAGTAACGGTGTCAAGTCGAACGGCTGCCCGCTCCCTACAAGATTCTGAAGGTACCGGTCATAGATGGCCTTGCACCCTTGCAGGGCGATCAACGCCTCACGCATCGCTTGGGCATTCTCCGCAAACGTCGTGCTTGTCGTCAACGCCGTGTTTGCTTGGTCTATAGCCTCGGTAATGCCCTTCTCTTGGGTAGCCGTGTAATACCCCTCGACAGTAGGCAAAAGCTGCTTCACCTGTTCCCATGTCTTCAGATAGTCGTACTCTTCTGTCGTAATCTTGACAATACTTCCGTGCTGTGCAGCCACATTGCCACTGATTTGCACCGGCGACCCCACATTGAGTCCGTGCTCGTCCATGTCACGCATCTTGTAGCCATAGCCGCTACCCGAATAGTTGATATA
>DBQL01000080.1:40655-41484 GCA_002305235.1 Prevotella sp. UBA1395
TGTGTTGCCGTGGCGCGGTAGAAGCCTGCACCCTTCTCACTCTTATAGACCATCACATATTGCTTATCCACATCGTTCCACACGATATCGGCGTCTATGATGTCATATCCCGGGTCGAAATATAGCTCCGGCTTACTGAGAATATTCAGGTCTTTGTCTATCAACGAGTAGTATATGCGATGGCGATCGGGGAATCCCACGCTGTAATAGAGCACATACTTATCCGATGCATTGTCATAGATAATCTGCGGTGCCCATGCCGCTGTCATNNATCTTCACATTCTTGGTCCAATGCACCAAGTCGGGCGAAAGCATCAGGTCCATGATATGATTGCTTGTCCAGCCCAAGCCCGAGGTCATGTCTGTACCCGCCAGCATGAAGTTGCCGTCCTTGGTCCGACAGATATACGCGTCGCGCATGCCACCAGTAACCGTATTGGCCTTGGTGTCAAAGACCTCCGCTCCATCCATCAAGTCGTCCCATGTTTGTCCGTATCGACTCAGGGCATACGCCGTATGTTCGCTGCTTCGGTGCATGTGTGCATAGAGATAAGCGCTCATGCCGGCATCTTCTGCCTTATATGCAGGATAGCTCTTCACCTCCTCAGCACCAATATCCGATACCTTCAGCCTGAAGATGTTGAGCGAATATGCCGGAATGTCGAATGTTGCACTTTGGGGGTCGGTCACCGTTACCGATTCCTCCGGTGAGGGTTGCACGGCATTCGGCTCATCCATCGTATTCTCATCCGTACCGCTTTGCGATGACAAGCGCACCCAACTGCCGTTGCCAAGTGTCATGTTCTTCACGTTCAACTGCAACTGTTGG
>DBQL01000080.1:41537-53183 GCA_002305235.1 Prevotella sp. UBA1395
TCGACCTCGATGTTATACCATCGCCCGGTTTCTATACTGCCAGACACGGAAGCCAATGTTGTTTTCACGCCGTTCGTGCAACTCTCCACGCCATGCGCGCCATTGTTCCATCCGCCCAAGTTCCACCACAGGTAGTTATCGGCATCCTGATAGTTGAAGATAATCAGGAATCCTTCATTACCCAGTGTTTTCTTCGCGCGTACATTATATATATAGTTGCCTCCGGTCAAGGGGATGTTCATGACCGCCGAGCAATCCTGTATTCTCTGCGACTGTGCCAGTTCGCCATTGTTGACACTCCACGTTCCATTGTTGAAAGTCCATGATGCGNNGCACATCATCATAGACCACTTGGGTGTTCCACGAGCCCACTCCGACCCGTGCCCCATCATAATCCGGCAGAACAGAGTTTCCTGTCTCTGTCCACAACAGGTTCTGCTTGCCAAGGTTGTTGCCCAGCAACTTCTGCACATAATAAGAGGGTGTCACAAAATGGTTGGCGGCATTGAAATGGATCATGTCATACGCCCACGTCGGGTCAGACTCATGGGTGAATATCGGTGCGAAAGATGCCATTCGGCACACATCGCTGTTGCGTTCCATGCCCAACATATAGATTGCCTCACCCAACGCGCTGTTCATATTGCCGTATCGGCCATAGTTTCCGCCATTGGCGGCATACTCTCCATTGTAAACACCGATGCTGCGAGAATAATTGTCGTATTTGTTATAATTGGCGCGCATCCATTCGAATGAGCGATAATAGTGTTCGTCCACAAGTTCCACGGGGTAGTCGTTGCGCCATGTGGGATTGTCGGTGCCCCATGCTTCTACGTTTCCTATACACACCATCTCCGGATATTTCGCCTTGATCGCCGTATAGAACATATTGTAACGCTCAGCATATTGGTCACTCTGTGCGCCATTTCCCGCCTGATAGTTCTCATTGCCAATCTCGATGAACTTCAGGTGATACGGTTCGGGGTGTCCGTTGGCGATGCGCTTGGCCCCCCACTCCGTCGTGGCATCGCCATTGGCATACTCTATGGCATCAAGGGCATCCTGCACCAATGCCTCGGTCTCGTCCAAGGAAAAAGTAAATCCATGACCGAGCCCCACGTTGACCACGAACAAAGGCGCGGCCCCAAGGTCTTCGCAGAGTTGAAGATATTCGTCGTATCCGAGTCCGTCGGATGAGAAATAGTGCCAGTTTTGATTCAGATGACCGGGACGCTCCTCAATGGGACCAATGGTCTTCTTCCACTGAAAGGCGTTGTCATACGATCCCTCCCCTTCCACGTAACATCCTCCGGGGAAGCGCAGGAACGAAGGTTTCGTATCGGCCAACAACTGCGCCAAGTCGGGGCGCAGACCGTTATTTCTGTTTTTCCAAGTATAAGGAAACAGCGATACCATGTCCAATGACAGTTGTCCCGAGACATCTGCAAGGATCACAAGGCTGCCTCTCGGGTCAGAACCCGTGGCCTTGATGGTCGCCGTAAGTTTGTTCCAATCTGTATCAGTAATCGTTCCCGAGAGTGTGGCCTCTCCGAGAATCTCCGTACCGTCCTCACTACGGAGTTGTGCTTTCAGGTGATTATTAAATATGGTGGCACCCTTGGCCCATAAGGTCAGGGTATATGTGGAATCGGTCTTGATGCCCATTCCCCAGTATCCGCCATTGCGCACACCCATCGGGTTTGCGGTCGTAGCCCCCGAGGTTGTCATTTTCAGCGCGGTGTGCTGAACCGTGTTCATCAGGTCTGCAGTCTGCAAACCCAGTGTTGCGCCATTGAATGTAGTCCAAGCGTCGAGGCCCTGTTCAAACGATCGGTTCTTCACCAATTCGGCATAAAGACCACCCTCTCCCGCGTGGTTGATCTCCTCAAAAAAGAGTCCGTATTGATAGTCGCTGATCATCGGACCTCGACGGGTAGCATCGAGATTCATGACAGTCTGACCGGATACTGAGATAACGGTTGCAGTGAATAAAGCGGAGAACAGGTTGCGCTGTAACATTCTGTAAGCTAATTGTTGTTTTGAAAGAAAAAGGAGATCCGGAGACAGGTTTTTCTCCTGTCTCCGGCTCTCATATAGAGAATGAGGAAAGTGAATTTTACTTCACGATCACCTTTCTTACCTTTGCAGATCCGTCGGCCAAAGTCACCTTCACAATGTTGATGCCCTTGGTCAAGCTGTTCTTCTTCTCACCATTGATACCGAAGTATTCCACCTTGGCAACAGCAGCCTCAGCAGTCTGCACATCCTCAATGCCGGTGTAGTCGCCGGTCTCGGTCAGCGTACTGTTCGGACCATAGTAAGTCAGTGTGAAGTTGTCCATGATCACCCAGTCAGTAGCCACGGTCTTGTCCTGACGGATACCGAGTGTGAGTTTGCCGTTGGTAACCTTCACGATAACCTCGTTCTGGTAGCCTCCGTCGAGGAAGTATGCGCTTGCGGCCACCATCGTATTGGGAACATACTTGTCAGTGTTTGTGATGTTCGTGGTACCGGTGTAACCCAAGTCAACCGTAGCACCGGAAGCGAGGAGCTTCAACGGCGTTCTCATCGTGTCGGCCTCAGACACGGCATAGATGTAAGCATTGCCTGCAAGTTCGTTGGCGATGAAGTGCTCATAATCCTGATCGGCACTTCCAAAGCGATAGAACGCGTTGGCAGTCACCTTGTATGTACCGTTGGGCAGGTTCTCGATGGTCTGATTCAGGTTGAAGGTCTTGTTATAGAACTCAACCAAGAGTGCGCCCTTCTGGGTATCATCGTTACCGAAGTTGTAACCAGTGGCGTTCCAGCCCTCGATAGAGTTGGCACCATCCTTCTCGAACGACGGAGTCTTGAGAACGCTGGTCATGTCTACGGGGTTAGCGTCGGATGCAGAAGCAGCCTCGGCCGGGATAGCCAGCTTGCTGATCATCGCTGAAACCTGAGCGATGAAACCGGTAGCTTGCGCGTTCTCCATCGTGTTGCCGGCAAGACCGTTCTCGATGTTCTCGAGCAAGAGGGCACCCTCATCCTTGGTGCTTTGAAGTGCTGTCGAGCTGATGAGGGCAGCTGTCAGTTCCTCCTTCTTGAGCTCAAGGCTCTTGAACAGGGTGGCAGAAGCTTTGATCGAGTCGTTGTTGTTCAGAATATTGACAAGAGCGTCAAACATCACCTTACCGTCTGTCTGTGCCATAGCGCTGTTAGCTTCGTCGATGGCTTTCTGCGCGTCGGCAGTCACCGTTGCACCAATCTTGCCGGCAGAAGCCAGGCTGGCGTTGATGTTATCGATGGCCTGCTGGAGCAAGGGCTTCACCACTGTGGCATTGGTGCCTTGGAAGATCATCTGGAAGTTGTCCCAGATGGCCCAGCTGTCACCCAGCTGGTTGGTCGCGCCTTTCACACCCACACGCAGCACGTCACCAGTACGCGCTACAACGCCGTATGAAGACACCTTGTACAAACCGTTTTGGAATGCGATGGCACTGTTGCCCATGTCATTGGGATACCAATAGGTGCTGTCCGGGTTGATATACGGTACAAGGTCTCCGGAGTTCTGGTACAGTTCGCCCACGCCGTTGCCCGAATAAGCCACGTGCTCATCGAACACGCTCTTGAAGTGTGTAGAGTTGTTGTTCACATAGATGCTCACCACGTCGTTGTTAGCCGTGCCATTGGTATAAGCTGTCCAAGCGTTGGCACCACGGCCGTAGCGGTAGAAGCCCTGCACAGAAAGCTGGTACACGCCGATAGGCGCACCCTTCACCTCCTGATAGATATCGAAGTCAGAGTTGTTCCAAGCCTCGTAGCACTTGTTGGTCGATGTACCTCCATAAGCCACGTTGCCACCCGATGCAGCTTTCTTGATCCATCCGTTGGTAGCCTCGAAGTTGGCGTTCACGAGATATTTGTCAGAAACGTCAGTGCCCTCGGTGATACCGTTCTTCAGCGCGTTGTCAATCATCAGGAGTACCTTTTGAGTCTCGGCCTTCACCTCTTCGGTGGTCAGCGTGGCGGCATTGAGAATATCCTCAGACTCAAGGTCGCAGTAGTCGGCCAAGAGGTCCTTGTCTGAACCCACGATCTTGGGATCGTTGGCCACGGTCTTACCCTTGGTGATAGCTGCCTGATAATCCTTCCATGCGATGATGTTTGAATCTACGGCGAGCGACTCTGTCTCGATGAGATTCACGGCATCGACCACGTCCTGCTTGGTGGAGGCCGAGGTCAAACCGGCAATCTTGTTGTTGTAAGCGTCGATCATTCCTTCGGTCACGATAGTACCGGCGGGCAGAGAAGAATAGTCTTTGGCTGTCTTCTTCACCTCGTCGAGCCACATGGTGTAGGCATCGGCACCATTGCCATAGTAGGTCAGCTTCCAGTTATCGAACAAGGTCCAGTCGCTGCCAAGCTCTACGGTCTTTTTCAGGCCGATACGCATGTCACCGTCTTCGGTGGCGAAGATCAGCTTATTATTGCCATAGAGGCCTGCCTTGAAGTATTCGGCGGCAGAAGCCATGTTGTTGGGCACATAATAGGTAGTGCCATCCACGGTGAGACTGGTCTCACCCGATGCCAATGGATTGGTCTGTGCGTCAACAAAGTTATTGAGCAGGTTAGCGTTCAGACTATCCTTGCCGGCCTTGGCATAGAGTTTCGCATTGTTGTTGGTGTTGTCCTTGAAGTTCTGATAAGACGCAGCCGTAGTACCTGCACGATAGAATGCGCTCAGGCTCACGGCATACACACCGCGTGGTGCACCCTTGATGTCTTGATAATAGTCAAAGGTCTTGTTGTAGAACTCAGCATCCGTGTAAGACTGGAAAGCGGGGGCTGTTCCACTCCAACCGGTGTTCGCATTGGAGTCATAGCTGGGGTTTACAATCAGAGAGGTCTTATCCAGCGGCGCAGATACAGAAGCACTATTCTCCTCGGCCTTGGCCAAGGCTTCTTTCACTGCCGCGATGGCTGCGGTAAGTTCTTCCTTGGTAGAGCCTTCGTTGAGATAAACGGTTTCTTGCGCAGACACATCCAGACCCTTGCCCTTGGCCTCGTCGAGCAATGCCTTCAGCGATTGGGCCGTGGTATACAGGTCGAGCACACCGGCGTATGTAGCGGCATCGGCCACACTGACAAAATACCACTTCACCAATCCGTCGGCAACGGGAAGATTCCAGAACAGACGGGTGTTGGTAGTAGCCTCTGCCGTCTTCAAACCGAGATACATGTCGGGATAGGTTGCCGAGTTATACACGGCGTTGCCTGCACCCACAGACAGGTAGTAGATTTCGTCGCCCTGCGGATGGAGTGCCCAAAGCGTATCGGCCTGCTTGTTCCAGTCTACCCATACATCGCCATTGGCAGCAGCCCATGTCATGAGGATCGTCTTCTTGGTCTCTACCGAGTCCTTGAGAATGACTGACTGGTTGTCCCATGTGCCCGTCTCATCAAGGTGCTTCGTAATCCACACTTTGTAACCGGCTTCACCGACACTACCACGGGTATTCCAATCATTGGCACCCTTGAAGAACTGCTTCGCGTCGACGTTGTACATATACATAGCCGTTCCAAACTGCAATGCAGACTTTTGGGGAACAGGTTTCTGGCGTACTCCGTCAACTACTGTTGCAAATACACTATTACCGGCAAGCAGTAACGTGCTCATGAAAAGTAGTTTTGTTAACTTCATAAAGCAAGAATTATTAGTTAAAAAAAAGTATAAAATAATTTGAGATGGTTATTCTCGAATTTAGGTTTAACGTTTTTATGTTGATACTTCGGGTACAAATATAACAAAAATTAGATGACCTTCATCATTTTTTATAGGCTTTTTTTTTGAAATTTGAAAAATAGTGCGTTTTTAACACTTTTTGGAAAGATTAGAAAGTAAAATAACACTTATAGTGGTTAAAAATGATGTGTTTGTCTTACAGATTTAAGCATAAAACAAGCAGGATCTCCGATGGGGTATAACAAGCGCAAACAGCCTTGAAAATGTCATAAAAAAGTGATAGCGGGGCTTTCCCGGAATGACAGACAGACCATATATAATAATAGGTATAGGGGCCTGACAAGTAATGTCACGCCGACCGTTTGATCCGTTTTATGCCTCCGTCGCCTTGCGAAGTACGTTCCAAGAACGTTCTAAGTACGTATGTGTATCTTCCGTTACCTCCGTGTCATCCGTTGTAAGTCGTGTATGTCGCACATGCCGTTGCCTACTCGCGCATGGCAAGTCAATTTTTTTTTGAACAACGGTTTTCCGTCTCGCGTAAACCCGGCGACAGAGACTGTCAGATGGCGGGTGGTGGAATTGTTCTTGAACTTCACGCTCGCCTTGCCATCATGGTCAAGTTCAACGTTCGGCTTCCAACACAGCGTGCGGCGATAATCGGATCCGTCGATATCAGCCCCGGTAAGCTGCATCATTTGCTGATAGTCCTCCTTGATGTTGTATGCTTGGAATGTGGTGTGTCGGTAGCCCTTGGGCATGGGAACTTCCGGCTTTGTATAGACAAAGATCGTGACATAGTCTCTGCCCTCAAACTGAGGCGCTGCTATAAACCGCTTCCAATCATCGCTTGCCGTAGAGATATATACCGATTTCACCTCACTGATGTCATAGGGTATATGATAGTTTGTCGCTGCCAGTGGCCTGTCGTTGCTGCCGCTTTTGGGTGCGCGTCCCGTTAGGCTTGTCCCGCAGACAAACCAGTTGTTCACAATCCACATGATTCCCCTGCCGCCATAAGACGGTCCGTCGCCATACAAGCTATGGTATGCGCTTGAGGCACGATACTCACCCGTTATGTTATCGAAGCCCTCAACCAACGGGTTCTTGGCTTTCAGCCACTCGACAAGCGTGGGTGCCTCCTTGCCTTCGTCGGCAAGCATGTCGCCGGCTTTGGCCATGTCATATCTGATAGACGCGTACTTCGCTCCCGAACTTTCCCGCTCCCAGAACTCACGCGGATTCTTCCATATACGTTTGGCGTTGACATCGACATGATCAAGCCAATGCGCACGCAAGTCCATTGGAATGCTGTCGACATACGCCTTGTCTAATGTGAAATGAAAATCGGGAATGATTTGCCGTGCATCATCATTCATGCTTTGCCACGAAGGAGTGCCGACCTTGGGCGAGAAGTTTCGGTTCACCGTGATGTAATAACGCCTGTCCTTATCGTTAAGCGTGGTGTGCATGCTCATGTCCCAGTTGCCCGCGCAATCCGGCACGGTAAAGACATAGAAACCCGTACTGTCGGTCGTCACGTCGCCAGACAGCCTGCTGCCCAAACTGCTGAACAAGTCTATCTTCAAGTTAGCCCCCGCCACCTTGCTCCGTTTGTTGTATGCCTTCAGCTGTCCGTCTATGAGCAGTCCTTGCTCAACAGGAAAGGTTTTCTTCCACTGCGTGTTTCCCAATACCCGCTCCACGTCGTATTTGCGCCAGCCTTGCACGAGCATCAGCAAATCTGCTGCCCTGCGGTGCTCCTCGTCATCGGCCTCGAGATAATATTCCGGATTGTGAATATACCCCCTTAGATCACTCGAAAGCAGATACCATGTCGCGGCATTATGGTTTTCGGCGGCAAGCTGCGTCTCGGCATCGCAGACAGCCAACGACACCGATGCCTGCCGCTCCGCACGGATGTCAAGCGTCATCTCCTTGTCGGGCCAAATGGTAGAATCGGCGATAGACACATGAACGTTGTCGCTCATGCCGCGAGGGTAATTAAAAACCATGCGACTGCAAAGGATATCGCCCTCGTGATTGATCAGTGTCAGCTGTGAGCATCCGTCCGGCATGTCTTTTCGGAGAAGAGGCGATGATATACCAACCGCGCCTTGCCATTGTGTATGAGCAGCGTCTCTGTTTGCTGCCCTTGAAGGTCAGCAGACATGCCAACAGACCATGTTATCCGGTCTTTGCCCGTAGCGTCAACTGTCATGGCGTATCCCGAGGCGGCGGCCACCGGCAGGTCGAAGGTCTTAGTCTTGCCATTGGGCATGGTGAGACGCAGCCTTGCGACGGTCTTGCTTGGGACAAGCGAGAAGACACCGCGGCCATCGCGCAAGATGCTTACCGGCCCGTCTTCTCCGCCATTGCTCTCAAGCCAACCCGTGGCATGCACGGGCTTGCCCCTGCCATCGGTAACCTCGAAAGCCACATTGCTTTTTACGCCATTGACCAAACCGCCGCCTTCAGGGAAGAAACGCACAAGATAGTGGGTGGAATCGCCAAGCGACGCATCACCCATGCCGCCATTGCTTGGGGCTGCAGCAGGGAATGACGGCTGCTCAAGAATCTTTCTTTCCGAATAGTCTCCATCGACCGTAGGCCTCTTAAAGACGGGTATAACCCTTGAAAACACAAGGTCTTCGCCCCAGTTGAGCATATAGCGTGTATAGGCTCTCACTTGATAGAAGCCCGACCGGGTATAGCGGCTCAGCAGAAACTGCCCGTTGGTCTGACCGTCTTCGACAAGGCTTTTTTCTGTTTCCACCACCTCTCCGGATGGATCGACAAGCTCTACGTAGAGCACGCGGCTCAAACTGCCAAGACTGTCGTTGTCCGTACGAAACAAATAGGCTTTCCACCATAGTATCTCATTCAGATAATAGGCCGTATTGTCCAAATGCAAATACACTTTTTCTTGCGGATACCGAGCATTAAACCGATTGGCAGCCTCTACGGCACGCCGGCCAAAATCGTTTTGGGCCAAACAAAGGTGGGGGACCATGCACAATAGAAGCAAGGCCAACCTGATATGATTTCCGATTTTCATAAGGCCAAAATTTGATATATTCATTCTCGTTCGCTGTGATCACCTTGGACGACTCGCAGATATGGATAGAGCTGTCTCGAAGTGATTCGTCTCATAAAAAAAAATCCACTTACCCTCATGGAGCATTGGGGTTTTTCCATCCGATGCCACATGTTAACGGGCCGGTTTACCGGCCAAGAGGGGCCTTCGGCACAGTCTGCTTACAGTTCACCGGCATGCCCCCACTTGGATCATGACTCGCATGCCGAGCCAATTCCACTTGTTATTTCAAAAATAGGTATAATTTGAATCAAACATCATAATTTTGCACATCTTTATTTTTTTTTCTATTTATAACAATACTCCGTTAAATAATTAGTTAACTATCTCATTATCAATGGAATATATTAACAATACTTAGTGTGTAAAATTTGGCTAAGTGACTGATTTTCAGTAACTTTATGTTCTCTATGCATAAGTTAAACATGGAAATATCAGGAGCACTTAACCAATATATGAATATCTGCAGAGAGCTATATCCTTAGGTGTAATGTTATAAAATATAAAAAGAATGTTGTTTTTCAATTTAAAATTTGGTTGAATCGAATATTGTTTGTACTTTTACGAACAATAATTCAACACAAAGATGGAGAACGATAAAAAATATACTGCAAGACAAGAGCAATTAGCACGCTTTG
Organism: Prevotella sp. UBA1395; assembly: GCA_002305235.1. Classification (GTDB taxonomy): domain Bacteria; phylum Bacteroidota; class Bacteroidia; order Bacteroidales; family Bacteroidaceae; genus Prevotella. The sequence goes on from DBQL01000080.1 coordinate 51,001, forward strand.
CCAAAGCTTTAGGTCATCCTGCCAGAATTTCTATCATGCAATTCTTGGCTAAACAAGAGAGTTGTTACTTTGGTGACATCCACGAAGAACTCCCGATTGCCAAAGCTACTGTTTCTCAGCATCTTAAAGAACTAAAGAATGCTGGATTAATACAAGGCGAGATTGAAACTCCAAAGGTCAAGTATTGTATCAATAAGGCTAATTGGGAACTTGCTCAAAACCTCTTCAGTGAGTTTATGGGGCAATGTATTTGCAAAAAGAAGAATTGCTGTTAATGCATTCTTTTTTTTATTCATTCAATGGCCGTTATTTTACGAACTACGATTATATGATAGTATTAACATCAAATTATAAATAATAAAATTATGGAAATTAAAATTTTAGGAACAGGTTGCAGTAGTTGCAAGGCACTATATGCATCAGTAGAGAAAGTTGTAAAGGAAATGAATCTTGACGCTACACTAGTAAAAGAAGAAGATCTTGAGAAAATCATGTCTTATAATGTCATGTCACTTCCTGCACTTGTCATCGACGAGAAAGTTGTTGCAAAGGGAAGAATTTCTGAGAGTGAAATAAAGAATCTTTTAAACGGTAATAAATAAAGCAAGTATGAAGCGTATCGTATTAATTTCTCTATTGGCTCTGATTTGTTTTTCAGGTGCTTATGCTATTAGTAAGAAAGTTGTAAAGAAGGGTAAAACTACTGTAGAAGTAATGTATTTCCACAGCAAACAGCGCTGCCCTACTTGCATTGCCATTGGCAATAACACACAAGAAGTTATCAACAAAGACTTTGCTGCCCAAGTAAAGAGTGGCGCTTTGAAGTTTAAAGAGATTGACATTTCTACTCCTGAAGGTGAAAAAGTTGCTGATAAATATCATGTCACATGGTCGTCTTTGTTTGTCAACAAGTGGCAAAACGGTAAAGAAGTTCGCAATGATATGACTCGTTTCGGCTTTGAGAATGCACGCACGAATACTGCTGCTTTTAAGGCTGGACTCAAAAACAAGATCAACCAACTATTAAAATAGTTGTAAACAATGATGGACTTTTTGCAACAAATTTTGGACAATAGCAGTATCCCGGTCGTTACTGCTTTTGTTCTTGGTCTTCTCACAGCTATCAGCCCATGTCCTTTAGCTACCAACATCACAGCAGTAGGCTTTATCGGCCGTGATATAGAGAGCAAACGCCGTCTTTTCTGGAATGGAATTCTTTACACTGTTGGGCGTATCATAGCCTATTCTGTGCTGGGTGCCATATTAATATATATCCTCAGAGGTGGTGCCGACATGTTCTCTATTCAAAAGGGAGTAAGCAAATGGGGCGAACTACTCATAGCTCCAGCCATGATTCTCATAGGATTGTTTATGCTGTTTGGTGATAAATTACGTCTTCCTAAGTTTGGATTCTCTGGAAACATTAAGTCAGATAAATTGAAAGGCGTATGGGGAAGTCTACTTCTGGGCATGCTTTTCGCAATGGCCTTTTGTCCGACGAGTGGTTTACTTTACTTTGGAATGCTGATACCTATGTCGGCGCAAGCTACGGGTGGATATTTGTTACCCATTGTCTTTGCTTTTGCTACCGGACTTCCTGTGATACTTGTTGCTTGGCTGCTAGCATATAGCATGGCAGGAGTTGGCAAGTTTTACAACAGAATGAAGATATTCCAGAAATGGTTTAATCTTGTTGTGGCAGTATTGTTCATTATCGTTGGACTTTATTATGCCTATATGTTTTATCTATAGATTAATTTAGTATCAGTTATGTTACAAAGATTTGCTGATTGGATAGCATATACATTGCTTGGACTTGATGCACATTCACGTGTGGGTTCAGCTGTTGATTTCTTTTTTTATGATACAACAAAGATTCTTATTCTTCTGTTTATCATCAGTGCCATCATGGGAGTTGTCAACGCATACTTCCCTATTGACAGATTGCGAAGATATCTCACCACTCATAAACTATTTGGATTGCAATATTTCTTTGCATCACTCTTTGGCGCTATAACGCCATTCTGTTCATGTTCGTCTATTCCTTTGTTCATTGGCTTTGTTAAGGGAGGCATTCCACTTGGTGTTACCTTTGCCTTTCTCATCACATCTCCATTAGTCAACGAAGTAGCTGTAGCCATGTTCTTAGGAACGTTCGGCTTGAAAATCACGATAATATATGT
>DBQL01000001.1 GCA_002305235.1 Prevotella sp. UBA1395
GAAAAACATTGTGATGGCAATGCGTCTTTCGGCCGTTTCGCCGGACAAGATCTTGCCAAAAGCCACGTCATTATTGCGATACAAAGCCATATTGGGCTTCAGCCCCTTGGGCATCTTGAACGGAAACAGACGGTTTCCCTCTACCCGGTTCACCCTGAAACCTTCCAGTTCGTGCTGTCTGTTGATAAAGCACAGACCGTCACCATTGCTGAATGATGCCGTGCCGGCAACGTTGAACGAATCGTTTCGGATCTCCTTGACATGGCCAACATGCTCTCCCAAGGCTTTGGGAGTGTCGAAAGATGCGATATCGGGGGTGCGCCCATGAAGAAAGTAGGATGTAAAGCCGCGATTGAAAGTCTTTCTTAAGTTGGGCTCGAAGTGATAATCCACTTTGCCTAAGGATGCCCTGCAATAGCGGTCAGGATATTTTTGGATGAGGTTGTCTATGCGCCGGCTGAATGCCGAAACCACGTTTTTTACATATCCCACGTCTTTCAAGCGTCCCTCTATCTTGAAAGAGCATGCTCCGGAAGCTGCCAACGCCTCGATATTGTCAATTTGACTCATGTCCTTGAGCGACAACAGATGACGATCATGCTCTATGATCTGACCGTCGGCATCGACAAGATCGAACTTCATTCGACAAAATTGGGCACACTCTCCGCGGTTGGCCGACCGGCCGAAACAATGTTGTGAGGCATAACAAACGCCCGAATAGCTCACGCACAACGCCCCATGCACAAAGACTTCCAGTTCCATGTCGGGCACAGCGGCATGTATCGCACTGATCTCTGTCAACGAAAGTTCACGGGCCAAGACCGCACGCGAGAAGCCCAACGACTGCAACCAGCTCACTTTTTCGGCCGTGCGGGTGTCACATTGCGTTGAGGCATGGAGCAAAGGGGCATGCCCCACCTTGGCAATGGCGTTCCGACGCATCTCGATGATACCCATATCCTGCACGAGAACGGCATCGACGCCAATCTCGGAAAGACGGATGAGAAGCTGTTGCGTGTCATCCAATTCGTCTTCATAGACAATGGTGTTGACTGTAACAAATACCCGTGCACCATAACGGTGAGCATATTCACAGAGCATTTGAATGTCTTCCAAGGAGTTTCCCGCCGCTGCCCGAGCACCAAAACGTTCGGCACCGATATAAACGGCATCCGCTCCATGACTGATGGCAGCGATACCGCACTCGAGATTCTTTGCGGGGGCAAGAAGTTCCAGCTTGCGCATGGTGGTGAAAAGGGTGTTAACGGATTTCGTCGATGTTGTATGGCGTCTCCTGATAAATATAATAGTTGATCCAATTGCTGAACAACAGGTTGGCATAAGAGCGCCATGTCACCATCGTTCCATTCTTGGGGTCGTTGTCAATGTAGTAGTTGACCGGCAGTTCAACATCATCTCGTTTGGAAAAATCACGTCGATACTCTTTGTCCAAGGTGTCGGGTGCATACTCTAAATGGCCGGTCACGAAGAATTCACGGCCGTTTCGGGCCATAACCATGCTCACCCCACTCTGCGGCGACTCCGCAATGACCGTGAGATCGCTCACCTGATCGATATCGTCGCGCCGAATTTCGGTGTGGCGACTGTGCGGCATCATGAATCGATCATCAAACCCACGAAAGATGGGCAACTCGGGCAACAAGGGCGTTTGCTGAAATACGCCAAACATTTTCTTGGGCAATGGGTATTTGGGAATACCATAAAAATGATACAACCCGGCCTGAGCGGCCCAACAGATATACAATGTCGAAGTGACATGGGTGCGTGCCCAGTCGAATATTCCGGTAATCTCCTCCCAATATTCCACATCCTCAAACTGCAATTGCTCTATGGGAGCACCGGTGACAATCATGCCATCCCACTTCTGTTGCTTCAAGATATCAAAGTCTTTATAGAACATCATCATGTGCTCTATCGGTGTATTTTTGGGCGTATGGCTCTTGAGTTTCATGAAAGTCACCTCCATTTGCAATGGCGTATTCGATAAAAGCCGAATAAGATCGGTCTCCGTGGTAATCTTGAGGGGCATCAAATTGAGCACCACAATCTTCAAAGGCCGCACCATCTGGGTGTGGGCGCGACTCTCATTCATCACGAAGATGTTTTCTTTCTTGAGAATATCTACTGCGGGTAACTTATCGGGTAATCGTAATGGCATTTGCTTTTGATATGTGTAATATATGGACAAAGTTACGAATTTTACCTATAATACACAAAAAAGGATGCAAAATTTAAGTTTTGCATCCTTTTAGTGAGTTTAATACTAAACATCGAGGCTTTGCCTCAAGGCTTTACCACAGTTGCAATCGGTCAGCCTCGGGAATGAACATCTTATCGCCCTGCTTAACGCCGAAAGCCTCATACCACGCGTTGATGTGTGGCAACGCACCGTTGACACGCCACTCTCCCAAGGAATGGGGGTCGGTCTTCACACGGTTGCGGATCTCTTTCTCGGTGATATTCTGTCCCCAAACACCCGAATAGGCAATGAAGAACCGCTGCTCGGGGGTAAAGGAATCGATGGTCTTCAATGGTTTTTGCCGTGTCGCATTCTTGAAAGCATAGTAGGAAACTTGCAGACCGCCGTGATCGGCAAGGTTCTCACCCAAGGTGAACTCGCCATTGGCATGGAGGCCCGGCAACACCTCGATGGAATTGAAGAAGTCGACATAGAGCTTGGCACGCTGCTCAAAGCCCTTCGCATCCGACGCGGTCCACCAGTCGTGAAGGTTCCCATCGGCATCATACTGACGGCCCTGATCATCAAATCCATGCGTCATCTCATGTCCGATGACCACGCCTATCGCGCCATAATTGAAGGCGGCATCAGCCTTGGGATCGAAGAACGGCCTCTGGAGAATACCTGCGGGGAAACAGATCTCATTGGTAGTCGGGTTGTAATATGCGTTGACGGTCTGCGGATTCATATACCATTCGTCCCTGTCGACAGGCTTGCCGGCTTTCTCGGCGATAGCCTTATCGATGGCAAAGAGACGTGTTGCCATCACGTTTTCATAGAAACTCTTGGTGGGGTCAATGTTCAGCTTGCTGTAATCGGTCCATTTGTTGGGGTAACCAATCTTCACATAGAACCGGTCTAACTTCTTATGCGCATTGGCTTTGGTGGAATCGCTCATCCATGTCTGCGCATCGAT
>DBQL01000205.1:0-1188 GCA_002305235.1 Prevotella sp. UBA1395
TGGAGATACATGTTCGGAAGTGAGGCCGTGCCCGCCGGACTGTTTACCATCCTCATCTGCTTTGTGCCCGAGACCCCGCGTTATCTCGTCATGACCGGCCGCACCGACCGTGCCCGCGACATCCTCGCGCGCATCAACGGCAGACTCAAGGCCGACGAGATTGTCGAAGACATCAAGAATACGCTCACCGAGAAGACCGAACGGCTCTTGGCCTACGGATGGGTGTGCATCTTCGTGGGTATCATGCTCAGCGTCTTCCAGCAAACCGTGGGCATCAATGCCGTGCTTTATTATGCCCCGCGCATCTTCCAAGACATGGGCATGGCCAACCCGATGGTACAGACAGTGATCATGGGTGTGGTCAACATCTCGTTCACCTTGGTGGCGGTGTTCACCGTGGAGAGATGGGGGCGCAAGCCTCTGCTCATCTATGGTTCCATCGGAATGGGCATCGGCGCCTTGGGGGTGGCCCTCACCTTTGGCAACGAGGCCTTGAGCATGGTTACCATGCTGTCGATCATGGTCTATTCGGCCAGCTTCATGTTCTCGTGGGGACCCATCTGCTGGGTGCTCATCGCCGAAATCTTCCCCAACACCATCCGTGGCAAGGCCGTGGCCATCGCCGTGGCGTTCCAATGGATATTCAACTGGATTGTGAGTTCCACCTTCGTGCCGATGTTCAACATGCACCTCACCGAAGGTGACGATTTCGGCCACTGGTTCACCTACGGGCTCTACGGAGTGATATGCTTCATCGCCGCCGTCTTTGTGTGGAAGATGGTGCCCGAGACCAAGGGCAAGACCCTTGAAGACATGAACAAGCTCTGGAGACCGCAGGAATAACGCGCGCACCCTTCTCACTTATACGAGGCTTCACGACCGGGACACCCGACCGTGAAGCCTCGTTTTTGATGGATCACCCATCGCATGATGGCATGACCCGATGGCCGTGACAACAAGAAAAGGCACCTCTCATGAGCATGACCGGATGCCGAATGAACAGATACGAAACCCTTTCTCTCTCGACTTACCGCCCATGCTTTCGTTCATCGCTCCGCCATGTCCGTATGTCCCCACTGTGGCGGCCCCGGTTTCCGTGCCTTCCGTGTGTTGCGGTGTGCAGGAAACCCGTCCCAACATATATATAATAATGTGTTGACAACACAGTGATGCCTCCGACATCAGGAA
>DBQL01000205.1:1196-1513 GCA_002305235.1 Prevotella sp. UBA1395
GCGCAACCGTTGCCAAGCATCGTCGTGAGAAAACCACCACACGGCAGCTGCCGCAAGCCCTCGCCGCGTCACTTTTCCACCCTGAACCAGTCGGCATCTATCCATCCCCGGTTCGTCTTGCCGGCAGGCTCCTGTGCCACCAACCCTATCTTCGCGCCGATCCACTTGCCCTCGCGCATCACAAACTCTGTGCCGACGGTATGGAAACGCTTGCCGTCGGTGCTGTAAGCCATCCGCACACGGCCCGCCCTGACCGTCATGCGCAGGTAGATATCCTCATAGATGGCAAACTGATAGGTGTTCGCGTCTTGTCCCGT
>DBQL01000205.1:1558-2936 GCA_002305235.1 Prevotella sp. UBA1395
AGCCGAATAGTCCATGCCCATCATCACCAGCCCGCCATACTGCCCCTCGGCCTTGGCCACGAGCCTTATCTTCGTGGTCGCCGTGAAATCATCGGCCGGAGTCTTCTGCAACAGCATGTTGGGCGTGTGCCACAACGGCCCGTCGCCCTTATGAGTGTACAATCGGAAGAATCCCAACGAGGTGGGCATGCCAAACCACTGCTCGTAGTTGGCATGCCACTGCCATTGCAGTCCGAGCGTCGGAGCGTTGAACTCGTCGCTCTCTTGGGGGTTCACCACCACCGACGACGACGACTTGGGCTTGCGATAGGTGGCGTATGGCTCACCGCAATAGCCCTTGCGGGGTACGCGTCCCATCACCGGCCAGTTGTCTTTCCATGTCACCGGCTGCAAATGCACCACACGCCCGTAGGCCCCTTTGTCTTGAAAGTGCATGAACCAGTCTTCGCCTGCCGAGGTGTGCACCCATCCGCCCTGATGCGGTCCGTTGATGGCCGTGGAGCCTTGGGCCAGCACCTTCTGTGCCTCGTAAGGCCCGTAGGGCGACCGCGAGCGCATGGCGACCTGAAAACCCGTCGCCACACCGCCCGCCGGAAACATCACCCAGTACCACCCATCACGCTTGTAGAACTTCGGACCCTCGCAGGTACGATATTCCGTGCCGTTGCCGTCGAACACGATCGCCGGCTCGCCGATGGCGCGTGTGCCGTCGGCACTCAGCTCACGCACGGTGATGACCGACGCGAACCGGTTGCGACTGTTGGCCCAACCGTTGACGAGATAGCAACGCCCGTCATCGTCCCACAGCGGGCAGGTGTCTATCATGCCCTTGCCCTTGATGACCAACACAGGCTCTTCCCACGGTCCGGCGGGATGCTTCGACTTCACCATGAACACGCCGTTGTCGGGGNNGTCGCCCCAGTAGATATAGTACTCGCCGTTGTGATAACGTATCGAGGGCGCCCACACTCCGTTGCCGTGGGCCGGCGCGCCGGAGAACAGACTGTCGGGCACCAAGCGCTTGATGCCGTGACCGATCAGCTCCCAGTTGACGAGGTCTTTGGAGTGGAGCACCGGCAACCCGGGCGTGCAGTTGAACGAACTGGCCGTCATATAGTAGTCGTCGCCCACGGCAATCACGTCGGGATCGCTGTAATCGGCATTGATTACCGGATTGGTATAGGTGCCGTCGCCGTTGTCGGGGCTCCACACCTGTGACCGGTATTGACCCCAAGACAGTGCCGAAACAGACAACAACAGACCGGACATCATGCCGCGGAAGACCATGCCCGAGAGAAAAAAACGAGGTGATGCGAAATGTTTTAGTTTCATGTCAAGAAGTGAGTTTTAGGTTGATCTGTGCCCGCCAACAAGCATT
>DBQL01000166.1:0-8764 GCA_002305235.1 Prevotella sp. UBA1395
ACGTAAGGAAAACGCCCTCGTGTCAGTAAGGAAAAATCTTGACCGCGCAACGGGGTATATCCCATCGCATGAGCATTACTATCTAATCGCGTCGCCATTAGATAGTAAACGCGCCACGATTGCTATCTAAACGCGACGCGATTAGATAGCAATCGCAAAACCATTTGTACGAGAATCATAACCTATTGATTAACAACAATATAATACAAGCGCATATATCGTTGGAGCAATAGGATTGCACGGAAAAAAGATGGTATAAAAATTTTACACCAAATCAATTAGGCTCATCCTTCTGTCGACCGATGGTGAGTTGCAAAAGATCATAGTAGGTGCCGTTATAGACGTTCAGGTCTACGTTGCCCTTGATGCCCGGCAACTGTCCGGTGTCGGTGTGTTGCCAGAATTTCCACGTACCCTTGTATTCTATCTTGTCCACATAGTAATGGGCTATCCAGTAGGGATAGTCGTCGAAAACGGGTGCGCTGAGATACTTCTTCTTGAATTTATAATAGGTATAGATGATGGGTTTCACATGGTACTTATCCTCCACGATATGCAACCACGTGAGTACGTCGGTCTGAAAATCCTGTACGGAAACATCCTTGGGCACATGCTCTATGTCCAATACCGGCGGCAGGTCGCCGTCTTCCAATCGCACCTTATCCAAAAAATGATAAGCCTGAGACCGTGCCGACGAGCTGTTGGTCCAAAAATGATAGGCTCCGCGAATGAAACCGTACTCGCGCGACCGTTCGAAATTGTCGATAAAATTGGGGTCGATGCGCGACGAGCCTTCCGTGCCCTTGATGATGACAAATCGCAAGGGATTGCCATCTACCAGCGCGTTGGCCTTGAGACGCCTCCAATCGATGATGCCTTGATAGTGTGAAATGTCGATGCCGTGAATCTCATAGCCTTGCGGATACTTGGCGTCGCCATAGAGAGCACGCCATCGAAAGCCCGTGGGACCGACAAAAAAATAGTAGAATGCCCAGATGTAGAGCGCGATAACGCCCAACGCTCCCAGCAGGCAGCCTTTGCGAGTGCCCTTGGCCAAGAATGGAAAAAGATGACGGAAAGACCAAAAGCCGGTGTATCCATGAGTGTAAGCTCGATGATGCCGCGTCGATGATGGTCTTCGATGATTTCCGGATTTGCTGCTACTCATGGGCAAAATTGATAAAAAGGAGCACTCCCCCGTTGCCTGAACAGACAACCTCGGAGTGTCCCTTTTGATGTGGTAAAACTCTGATGTGAAAGCCGATTACTTCTTGGCGGCATTCTCCAAAGCGAGCGTGCGGGTCTCGCGGTCGCAGATTTCTGTCGGACCCCAGTACTGAATAGGACCGGGATAAACGAAACAGGTCTTGCGGGCAAACTCCTCGCGCTTCTCGACAAACTTCTTGAACGGAGCGCCATCCAGCTCGACGAGGGCCTTGCGGATTACCGGTTTGTTCTCGCCGTTACGACGCTCGATGTTCATCATCATCGTGATGGGCACGCCACCGGCCACCCAGTCGGCTGCGGGTGCGGAGAGATTCTGCACGATGGCCATGTAACCCGTCTTCTCGTTGGCAATCAGGTTGGCGGCGCTCACACCCAACGCATAGCAATAGTCTGCGTCGAAGTTGGAGGGAGCGGCGCAGCGACCCTCGTAACCAAAGAAGTGATGAAGGGCCGAGAAACTGCCGTTATACTTGCCTTCGGCCTTCCAGCTCTCGAGCTTGTCGGCCACCATGTCAGACAACAGACGCTCGGTCTCGATGAGAGAAACCTGCACATTGCCGTGGGGATCACGGTCGAGCGACAGCTGAGTGGCCACATTATGGGGCAGAGTGGCAAAGGTATCGGCATTCTCCTTGGACAGATGGGCCAAGATATAGTCGCGCTGGGCTGCAGCCTCGAGGTCGCGATAGTCGGCGCCGTGAGCGGCAAGCAGGTCGTTCAGCTCGTCGATGAGGCGGCCGATGGCGGGAATGAACTCGATCAAACCCTCAGGAACGAGTACCACTCCGAAGTTATTGCCATCCTCAGAACGCTGAACCACAGCGGTGGCAATCTCTTCCACGATTTGGTTCAGGGTCATGTCTTTCTGCTCAATCTCCTCGGAGATCAGGCAAATGTTGGGCTGTGTCTGCAGGGCACACTCCAATGCGATGTGTGACGCGGAGCGACCCATGAGCTTGATGAAGTGCCAATATTTGCGAGCGGAGTTTGCGTCGCGCTCGATATTACCGATAAGCTCGGCATAAACCTTTGTGGCGGTGTCGAAACCGAAGCTGGTCTCGATCTGCTTGTTCTTCAAATCGCCGTCGATAGTCTTGGGACAGCCGATGACCTGAATGCCATAATTGTGGGAAGCATAATACTCTGCCAACACGCAGGCATTGGTATTGGAGTCGTCTCCACCGATGATGACCAAGGCCTTGATGTTGAGTTGCTCCAAAATCTCGCGACCCTTCTCAAACTGGTCGGCTTTTTCCAGCTTGGTACGGCCCGATCCGATCATGTCAAAACCACCGGTATTGCGGTACTGGTCAACATATTCGGAAGTAAGCTCAATGTATTCGTGATCGATCAGTCCGCTCGGACCCATGAGGAATCCGTAAACCTTGTTGTTGGGGTTCTGACTCTTCACAGCATCGAAAATACCGCAAATCACATTGTGTCCGCCCGGAGCCTGACCGCCGGAAAGAATGATACCCACATTCTTCTCCATGCCAACCTTCTCATCACCGGGCACAAACTCTATGATAGGCATGCCGTATGTGTTAGGGAACAAACTCTTGATTTCATCCTGATTACCAACACTCTGTGTCAGTTCACCTTCTTTTACCTTTACAGCTCCTACCAAACCCTTGGGAAGTTTCGGCTGATACTGCAAACGAGCTTTCTGCAATAGACTTGCTTTCATTTTTTCGAGATTTATAAATTAAAATAATATAGCTGTTGCAAAATTACGCTTTTTTTTTAAGGAAATAAAGAAAAAAACATAGAAAACCAATTTTGAATTATTTTTTATCGAAATTATTGTCGTTATCCTTTTTTTTTATACCTTTGAGGAAAATATTAATGACACACATAAAAATACCTGTCATGGCAAAGAAAAAAGATTTGAAACAGACCATCAACTACATTTGCAGTGAGCTGTTCGCCGAAGCGGTAGCCGCTTCCTTGTATGGAACAAAGGTAAGCGAGGAGGCCGCGGAGAACCTGCTCTCGTCGATTATCATCACCAAAAACGATTTCGTCAAGCGCATCTCACATCCACAACCGGGCATGGAACCCAAGAAATACTATGCACGACTCGTCTCAGACTTCAACCACCGCGTGTCTGACATTATCGACCAAATCGGCAATTTAGGATAAGCAGCAGTATGACAAGACGCTTTTGCAACTGGCTGCTTTTCAAACGAATGGGGTGGACTGAGCACATCACCGTGGAACTTCCCGAGAAATATATCATCTGCATGGCTCCCCATACCAGCAATTGGGATTTCCTGATCGGACAACTATTCATGCGGGCCAAAAACGAGAAGATCAACTTCCTGATGAAGAAGGAGTGGTTCTTCTGGCCGCTCGGACCCCTCTTCAAGAGAATGGGCGGCATACCGGTATATCGTTCCAAGCACACGAGCATGACCGACAATTTGGCCGACATTGCCGAGAAAAGCCATGCCTTCAAGCTCTGTGTCACACCGGAAGGCACACGGTCGTTCAATCCCGAGTGGAAGAAGGGGTTCTATTACATCGCTATGAAAGCACAGATTCCCGTGCTCCTCTATGGCGTAGACTATGAGAAGAAACTCGTGGAATGTACCAAGAGTTTCATCCCTACGGGCAACGTGGAGGAGGAAATGCGAGAAGTGAAGCTGTATTTCAAAGATTACAAAGGTAAAAAACCGGAGAATTTCACCATAGGAGAGGTGTGAATCCATCAATGAAAGAGGTTTAAGGAATTATCAATCAAATGCGAAACATATTATTGTCCGGTTGCCTGATGGTCGGTTCCATCAGTCTTTCGGCACAAAACTCTGCCTTGCAACACAGGGCAGAGAAATTGCTTAATGACTATTTTCTTACCTATTCGGCCAAAAATACAGAGTTCGACCGGCAGCCGAACCTGAAGAAACTCACCATCGACGACCGCTCGCGCACGGTCGTGGTCACCACGTCCGAATCGTTCGCACAGCAAGAATTTACCGACAAGCAGGTGGGCAAAATCTACAAAAAGGTAAAGCATGCGCTCCCTAAACCGTATCAACAATATGATATTCAGGTTGTCACCAACGGCATGCCCATCGAACAATATGTGCCGGGATATGCCCTCCCACAGTCGGATGGCCACGCGCTATGGGGCAAGATAGACTACAAGGGGAAACCTTGGGTCACCAACGTGTCGCGACCGGGCATTTTTTCCAACGGCCTTGAGGGGCGGCACCTCGCCGTATGGGCCTCGCACGGCAGGTATTACGATAATCAGAAGGCAATGTGGAAATGGCAGCGACCGTTCCTTTTCGGCACCACCGAAGACCTTTTCACACAGACAATCGTCGTGCCTTACCTCATTCCGATGCTCGAGAAAGCGGGAGCCATCGTGTTTACACCCCGTGAACGCGACTGGCAGACGGCCGAATATATCATCGACGGTGATGGAACATTGGGACAAGCCAACAGCGGTTATACCGAATATGCTGAGGGAAGGCAATGGACCAAGACCACACTGCCGGGCTTTGCGGCGCATCCGGGACGATACAGGGACAACGAAAACCCATTCGAGGCCGGCTCGGCCAAGCAACTGAAAACCACAAAAAAAGACGGCAAGGCATTCATCAAGTGGCAGCCCAACATTGAGAAAGAGGGACGATATGCCGTCTATGTGAGCTATCAGACCGTGAAAAACAGCATCGACGATGCCCATTACACCGTGTTTCATAAAGGCCAAGCCACCGAGTTCAGGGTCAACCAGCAGATGGGTGGCGGCACATGGGTCTACTTAGGGACATTCGATTTTGACAAGGGCAACAACATCTACAACTGCGTGATGCTCACCAATCAAAGCAAACGCCACGGTGTCGTCACCGCCGATGCCGTGAGATTCGGGGGCGGAATGGGCAATATCGAGCGAGGAGGAACGACCAGCGGTTATCCCCGGGCCATCGAGGGGGCACGCTATTACGCCCAATGGGCCGGCGCACCATATAGTGTTTATGGTGGCAGAGGAGGAACAGACGATTATGCCGACGATATCAACACCCGCTCCCGAATGCTCAATTGGCTTGCCGGAGGGTCTAAATTTATGCCACATCTCGAGGGCAGGCAGGTACCGATGGAATTGTCATTGGCCGTGCATAGCGATGCCGGATTCATGCCCGACGGGCGTAGTCTCGTAGGCTCGCTGGCCATCTGCACCACCGATTTCAATGACGGCCGGCTCGATGCCGGTATCTCGCGCATGGCATCCAAGCAGTTTGCCGATGCACTTTTGTCGGGCGTGACCCGAGACCTGAGCTATCAATACAAAGGATGGGCACGCCGATACCTGTGGGACCGCAATTATTCGGAGACCCGACTGCCCGAAGTTCCGTCGGCCATCATTGAGACTCTGTCACACCAGAGCTTCCCTGACATGCTGCTGGGACAAGACCCTAACTTCAAGTTTTCCATTGCGCGGTCGCTCTACAAGACCATCGTACGGTTTACCAACGGCATGCATCGGCATGCCGCCGTTATCCAACCGCTGGCCCCCAACCTACTGAGGGTGGAGCTTGTGGGTAACAACCGTGCCCGGATAACATGGGCCGCGCAAGACGATCAGCAAGAACCCACGGCATACCCCACACATTATATTCTCTATACGGCTACCGGATCAGGTGGCTTTGACAATGGAAAGAAAGTGAACGGAACGTCTACCACCGTCGAACTTGAACCGGGGATGCAATATAATTTCAAGGTGTCGGCAGCCAATCGCGGTGGCGAGAGCTTCCCGTCAGAAACGGTTTCCGCCTATTATCGCCCCGATGCAAGCAAGACAATCCTTGTCGTCAATTGCTTTGAACGCCTCTCTGCGCCTGCCGTCATCAACAATGACACGCAGCAAGGCTTCGACTTGGATGCCGATCCCGGCGTGAGTATGGGTATCACGGCAGGATGGAGCGGCAGGCAATTGGTGTTTAACCGTGCACGGATGGGCATTGAAAGTGAGACCGGACTGGGGTACAGTGGCAACGAACTCGCCGGGAAATTCATCGCGGGAAACGATTTTAACTATATCGTCACACACACAGATGCCATCGCCTCGGCCCAGAAATACAATGTAGTGAGTTGTTCGGCCGATGCCGTGGAACTGGGGAAAGTGAATCTCAACGATTATTCCGCCGTGGATCTCATCTTCGGTTTGGAACGCTATACGTCCGAGGCACTGAAATTTTACAAGGTATTCAACACCAACCTCCAACGTAAAGTCACAGCCTATACGCAGCAGGGCGGTCGCGTCTTGGCCTCCGGAGCCTATATTGGAACCGATATGACCCTCGAGAATGACGCTCAATGGCTGTCGCAAACCTTCAAGACCACCTTCGGAGCGAAGCTGAAAACCGATACGATCAACGGTGCCAACGGACTCGGTATGACCTTCGACTTCTACCGTCAACTCAATCCTGACCATTACGCTGCTACCCATTCGGACGTGCTTCAGCCCGAAACCGAGGCCATCTGCGCCATGCAATACGGCAACGGAATGTCTGCGGCGACGGCGTATGACGGGCACGACTACAAGACTTTCATCATGGGATTTCCTTTCGAATGCATCATCGACAAGGGCACCAGACGCCAACTCATGCAGGGAATCATGAACTATCTCCTGCCGTAGTCGGGCTGCCCGGCATCCGACAAGGGCGGCATCACACCCATTCAAAGACTTGATTGCTCCAAGAATACATTTTTCCCGCATTCAACAAAACGATTATTCCAATTAACAAAAAGAACAGATTATGAAAATACAAGCCAATCATTCGGGTACGAGAAGTATCGAGGTGAGCACGGCTCATCTCCAAACCATAGACAGATACTCTCTCCTTCGCAATCTCATAGACAGCAACGGCATCATCGACGAGAGCGTATTAGACAAGCTGAAACTCAACGTGCGGAGCATCCTTGAATCGGAATCGGGCAACGACAAAGAACTGCTCGACCTCTGTCTCGATGTGATCTACAACAGCAACATGAAAGCCTTCGGACTCCATCAGCTCGTTTTGCTCTACATCGAATGGAAGAATCGTGAGGAAACCCCTGCGGACACAGACCCCCAATCGGTAAGCGACTGACATGCGGCAATACCAACTTACCGACTTTCTTCCCACCACACGCAAGGAATGTGACCTGCGGGGGTGGGACCAACTCGACGTGATCTTGTTTTCGGGCGATGCCTATATCGACCATCCCTCATTCGGAGCGGCGGTCATCGGACGCATGCTCGAATCCAACGGCTATCGGGTGGCCATTGTCCCACAGCCCGACTGGCACGGCGACTATCGCGACTTCAAGAAGCTGGGGCGTCCCCGTCTCTTCTTCGCCGTATCTCCGGGCAATATGGATTCGATGGTCAACCACTACACAGCCAATCGTCGTCTGCGCTCCGACGATGCCTATAGTCCCGATGCCCGACACGACATGCGCCCCGATTACCCGTCGATTGTCTACACCAAAATTCTCAAACAGCTCTTCCCCGACGTGCCCGTGGCACTCGGAGGCATAGAGGCTTCGTTACGAAGACTCACCCATTACGACTATTGGCAGGACCGATTGCACAAGAGTATCCTGTGCGACAGCGGAGCAGACATCGTACTTTACGGCATGGGCGAGAAGAACACGCTTGCCCTTTGCCACGAGTTGGAAGCGGGAAAAAACATCAAAGACATCCGCG
This sequence comes from Prevotella sp. UBA1395, assembly GCA_002305235.1. Taxonomy (GTDB): domain Bacteria; phylum Bacteroidota; class Bacteroidia; order Bacteroidales; family Bacteroidaceae; genus Prevotella. The sequence continues at coordinate 7,925 of DBQL01000166.1, forward strand.
ACATCCCGCAAACCGCTTTTCTTTGCAAGGAAGACGATATTCCCGGTGGCATTACCGACAACGATATCGTGCTCCATTCGCATGAGGAATGTCTGAGCAACCGCAAGGCTGAAGCCGAGAATTTCCGCCACATCGAAGAGGAATCCAACAAGATGCAGGCCCAACGGCTGCTGCAAGCCGTAGACAACAGCTTTGTCGTGGTGAACCCGCCCTACCCTCCCATGACCACCGACGAGGTAGATGCCACCTACGATCTGCCCTACACCCGGTTGCCCCACCCCAAATATAAGGGCAAGACGATTCCGGCATACGACATGATCAAGTTTTCCATCAACATGCACCGCGGGTGCTTCGGAGGCTGTTCGTTCTGCACCATCTCTGCTCATCAGGGTAAGTTTGTGGCCAGCCGGTCGAAAGAGAGCATTCTCAAGGAAGCCCGGCAGATCACGCAGATGCCCGATTTCAAGGGCTATATCTCAGACCTCGGCGGTCCCTCGGCCAACATGTACGGCATGCGAGGCCGCAATCTCAAGGCCTGCGAGAAATGCAAACGACCATCATGCATCCATCCTGACGTATGTCCCAACCTCAACACCGACCACTCACAGCTCATCGACATCTACCGGGCCGTAGACGCTTTGCCGGGAATTAAGAAGAGTTTTATAGGCAGTGGGGTGCGCTATGACCTCATTCTTCACGAGACCAAGGATGAGAAAATCAACCGCACCAACATGGACTATGCCAAGGAACTGATCACCAAGCATGTGAGCGGAAGGCTCAAAGTGGCTCCCGAACATACTTCCGACCGTGTGCTGGGACTGATGCGAAAACCCTCGTTCA
>DBQL01000166.1:8874-14093 GCA_002305235.1 Prevotella sp. UBA1395
CATGGTACACGGGCTTCGATCCGTACACGCTCGAGCCGGTGTCATGCGCCAAGACCCCTAAGGAGAAACTGGCACAACGGCAGTTTTTCTTCTGGTATAAACCCGAGGAGCGCCGTAACATCGAGTCGGAGCTGAGACGAATAGGGCGTCCCGACCTCATCAAGAAGCTCTATGACGGCGTGCCCTATCGCGGACGGGTGCAGTATGACGACAAGGCGGTGGGCAGCCGGCCCGACAGTCACGAGCGCGAGAACCGCAAAGACCATCGCCGGGGCAGTGACAGTCGCGGGGCAAACACCGTCAAAGGCAAATCGAAACCCAAATCGTTTAATCCCAATTTCAATCCGGGCGCAAGGCGCAAGAAGGGCCGTTGACCCCTTCTTGCACCCTGACACCGCACGTTTCCTGTGAAAATCATCGAACAATTCTTGGCCGGAAAGCACGGCGAGGCAGATTGTGAGGACGGCATTGTCATCACCGACGACTTTGCGGCCGTGATAGACGGCAGCACGAGCAAGTCGGCACGGCGCATCGATGCCACCATGACCAATGGCCGACTCTGCATGACGCTGCTCCGCGACATGATCAAACACTTGTCTGCCGGCATCTCGCTCGACGAGTTTTGCCAACAGGCCACCACCCTCATCCATAACCAATACCTCACCCACCCGGCCCAACGGCACGGTGGCCATGAGGCCATGTCATCGGCATCAGGCGCCACCGGGGCGGCCATAGCGCCCGAAGACCGTCTCTGTGCCAGCGTGGCGATATACAGTCGCGTGCGCCGTGAGATCTGGTTGGTGGGCGACTGCCAATGTATGGTTGACGGACAGCTCTACGAAAACAGCAAGCCCGCAGAGGCGGAGGTGGCGCGACGACGTGCCGGACTCTTCGAAAGCCTGCGCGCCGCACACCCCGACATGGTGGTGAATGGCGAGTTGGCGCACGACTATGCGCGCGATGCCATCATCCCGCTGCTCATCAAGGGCATGGCAGAGCAAAACCATACGTATGCCGTGGTAGACGGATTCCCCATCTACCGGGCCGGCATCAAGGTGGTGAGCCTCGCTCCGCATAACCGCGAGGTGGTCTTGGCCTCTGACGGATACCCCTTTCTCCGCCCCACATTGGCCGAGAGTGAGGAGGCTCTGCGGCAGCAATTACAGTCGGACCCCTTCAATATCCACACTTTCCAAGCCACCAAAGGGCTTATGCGCGGAAACCTTTCGTTTGACGACAGGGCGTATGTGAGAATGTGGAATGAGGAGTGAGGAATGGGGAGATATGAATTTGGAATGGGGAATTACGAGTGAGGAATGAGGAAAAACTAATGGAGGAATGAGGAAGGATGAATGGAAGAATAAGGAAGGATGAATGGGGAATGGGGAATTACGATTTTTGAAAAAAGGGGGATAGGATCATTACAGTTAAACCATTATTCCAACAAGAAAAATGAACAGATATTTCGTATGGATCGGTTTTGACGGCACGGCTTACCACGGTTGGCAGATACAGCCCAACGGTATGTCGGTGCAAGAGAAGCTTCAACAATGTCTCTCCACACTGCTGGGGCAACCCATCGAGGTGACAGGTGCCGGAAGGACTGATGCCGGAGTGCATGCGCGCCAAATGTCGTGCCACTTTGACATGCCCCAAAAAACAGACTGCGCACAGCTATGCTATCGTCTCAACCGCATACTTCCGCGCGACATCTCATGCGAACGGGTGGAGCAGGTTACCCCCGACCTTCACGCTCGCTTCTCGGCTACCAAGCGCACCTACCGATATTTTATTCACACTCACCGAGACCCGTTTCTCAGACACTTCTCGGTGGAGATGAACTGGAACCTCGACTTCGAGCTGATGAACGAGGCGGCGGCGCACCTGTTGACCGTCACCGACTTCAAGGCATTCTGCAAAGCCAATGCCGACAACAAGACAACACTCTGCGAAGTATCCGTGGCACGATGGGTGAAGACCGGCGAATCGACCTATTACTTCGAGATTGCGGCCAATCGTTTCTTGCGGAATATGGTGCGCGCGGTGGTCGGCACGCTGATAGACGTGGGGCGACACCGGCTCACCCTCGACAGCTTCAAGGCGGTGGTGAGAGAAGGCACCCGCTCGGATGCAGGGCAGTCGATGCCCGCACACGGACTGTTTCTTTGGCAGATAGACTATTGAACGACGGTCGTCGTCACAATGACATGACACAAGAAACGCATGCGGACATCATTTTTAGACACAAATGATAATATACTGTTTATCAACATATTATACATTTATTTTTCAACAAAAACTTATTCTCTTTGCGAAAGCTATCTAATCGTGCCGCGATTAGATAGTAAACGCGACGCGATTAGATAGTAATCGTCGCGCGATTAGATAGCTTTCGCAAAGCCAAATGAAAACAGCGACGCTTGGCGACCGTCAAACGGGCCGGCGGCAAGGGCAAAAACATCGGGATGAAACCGAAATGACACACCTATATAATAAAGGTGGGAAATGGCCGTTTCTACAACAGGCCACCACTCATACGGCAGCCTGATATGACACGCTAAAGAACCTACGATGACCGCATGCGAACCTTCGCCACAAATGAAAGACACGACAATACATTTTATAAGAAATAATTGATAAAAAAGAATGGGAAAAAGATACGACTTTGAAAAATAAGTTGTAACTTTACCACCAATTAATGATACAATCAACTAACAATACTACTTGTATGAGAAACTTTAAAACATTGATCTATGTTGCCGGAGCCGGAATGCTGACTTTGGCATCATGCGCCGGTGGTTCTCAGACCACTCAAGAAACCGTTTCCGGTTTGAATCCCGCCAAGTTTGACACCACGCTGAACGGCAAGAAAGTGGAACTTGTGACCATCAAGAACGCCGGCGGCATGGAAGTATGCCTCACCAACTACGGCGGCCGAGTTGTTTCCATCAGCGTGCCCGACAAAGCGGGCAAGCCCACCGACGTGGTTTTGGGTTATGACAACATCAAGCAGTATGCCGATACCCTCAACTCGCCGTCAGACTACGGCTCGAGTGTGGGTCGCTATGCCAACCGCATCAAGAACGCTACCATTACCGTGGCCGGCAAAGAATATAAACTGCGCGCCAACGACAAGGAAAACTGCCTGCACGGCGGCGGCAACACGGGATGGATCAACAAGGTGTATGACATTCAGGCCAAGACCGACAGCAGCGTGACATTCGCCATCACCGCCCCCGACGGCGAGAACGGATTCCCCGGAACGGTAAAGGCCACGGCCACCTATCTCGTGAAAAGCGACAACACACTCGACATCGTCTTTGGCGCCACAACCGACAAAGAGACCGTGGTGAACATGACCAACCACTGCTATTTCAACCTCAACGGAGACCCATCGGCAGTAGGTACCGATCAGGTGATGTATATCAATGCCGACAAATACACTCCTGCCGATGCCAAATACATCCCCACCGGCGAGATCAAAGACGTGACCGGCACCCCGATGGACTTCCGCAAGCCACACGCTATCGCCGAGACTATTGTTGACACGACGTTCGACCAAATCAAGAACGCCACCGGCTACGACCATAACTGGTGCCTGAACACCTTCAAGGATGGCAAGGGCGACGACACGCAGGTGGCCGCAAGCCTCTACTCTCCCAAGACCGGCATATTGCTCGAAGTGTTTACCAACGAGCCGGGCATACAGGTCTACACCGGCAACTTCCAAGGCAACGGCATCCCCGGCAAGCATGGCGTGCTCTATCCCAAGCACGTGAGCGTGTGCTTCGAGAGCCAGAAATACCCCGACAGTCCTACCAAAATAGCAAACAAAACCAAGGGATGGGAAATCTCAAACCCATATCTCAAGCCCGGACAGACCTACTCCTCGCACCTCGCTTACAAGTTCAGCGTGAAATAACCGACTACGAGAAAACCAAAACTCTAACACATAAAATCTATTAAGAAAAAATGAATTGGACATCAAATGAATTCCTCTGGTTAGACTGGGCCGTGCTCGGCATCGGTCTCGTAGGAGTGATTTGGGCGGTATGGCATGCCATCATCAAAGACAAGCGCGCCTCGGCAGGCGAAGATTCTTCTGACTATCTTTTCGGCAAAGGTGAGCCGTGGTATGTAATCGGTATGGCGATCTTCGCCGCAAACATCGGCTCTGAGCACCTCGTGGGGCTTGCCGGAACGGGCGCCAAAGACGGCGTGGGCATGGCTCACTGGGAGATGCAGGGCTGGATGATACTTATCCTCGGATGGGTGTTCGTGCCGTTCTATGAGCTGCTGATCACCAAACTGGGAAAGATCATCACCATGCCCGACTTCCTGAAGTTTCGATATAACAACGCCACAGGCTACGGCCTGAGCATCATCACACTGGTGGCATACGTGCTGACAAAGGTCAGCGTGACGGCTTATACCGGCGGTATATTCTTCGAATACCTCTTGGGCCTGAACTTCTGGGTAGGTGCCATCGGACTTATTGTCGTCACTTGCGTGTTCACCGTATTCGGAGGCATGAAGGGCGTGATGACGCTCTCATCCATACAGACGCCCATCCTGATCATCGGCTCGTTCTTGGTGCTCTTTCTCGGACTGGCTGCCCTCGGCGGCGGAAGCGTCGTTGAAGGCTGGACGGCCATGATGGACAACGCCCGAGCCATGCACGACGGTTACGGCATCAACCACATGTTCCATACCGATCCGGGCGACCCGATGTATAAGGAATATCCCGGATACGTGGTATTCCTCGGTGCTTCGATCATCGGTTTCTGGTATTGGTGTACCGACCAGCACATCGTGCAACGTGTTCTCGGACAGACCAAGGGTGAGGATCCGGGTGCCGTGATTGCCCGTGCACGCCGTGGTACCATCGCCGCCGGATTCTTCAAGATCCTCCCCGTGTTCATGTTCCTCATCCCGGGAATGATCGCTGCCGCGCTCGCCGAGAAGGGTAACGGATTCGTGATGGCCGACACCGATGCCGCTTTCGCGCTCATGGTGAAGAACATCCTGCCTGTGGGTGTGAAGGGTATCGTGACCATCGGATTTGTTTGCGCGCTCGTAGCATCGTTGGCCGCATTCTTCAACAGCTGTGCCACGCTCTTCACCGAAGACTTCTACAAGCCTATGAAGAAGAACATGAGCGAGGCACACTATGTGTTTGTGGGTCGTGCCGCAACGGTAGTGGTGGTGCTGCTCGGTCT
>DBQL01000166.1:14174-16126 GCA_002305235.1 Prevotella sp. UBA1395
GGTTTCATCATCGGCATGCTCCGACTGGTGACCAACGTGGCTACCGACACCGGCAAGATGGCAGCCGAGAGCATCGACTTCCTCGGGCTTCCCACCGCCTTCTGGGAGAACACGGCATGGTTCTGGCAGACCAACTGGCTCGTGTTCGAGTGCTGGCTTCTCGCATTCATTATCCTGATGATGGTTGTCGTGTCGTTCTTCACAAAGGCTCCGTCGGCCGAACAGGTGGATGCCATCACCTTCTCGGGCGACTATAAGAAGACCATTCGTGAGAGCTTCGGCGTGTGGGACATTATCGGCTCACTGCTCGTGGTGGGACTTTGTGCCGCATTCTACGCATACTTCTGGTAAAAAACAGGGGGCAGGCCGCAGTTTGAAGATTCCCGGCCTGCCCATACCGGCATTTCATCAATCATTACAAAGCAATTAAGACATGACAAACTATTACGGTGAGCATTCCAAAGTGTGGGTCTCGGTAGACTGCATCGTGTTTGGATTTGAAGAAGATAAACTGAAATTACTCATTGGAAGACGACAGATGGACCCCGGGAGAGGAGAATGGTCACTGTACGGTGGATTCGTGGGCGCTGATGAAAGTTTGGAAGATGCTGCCAACAGGGTGCTCTTTCAGCTTACCGGACTGAAGAAGCTATATATGAAACAGGTGGGTGCCTTTGGTGCCATAGACCGTGACCCGGGAGAACGAGTGATCTCCGTGGCCTACTGCGCGCTCATCAACGTGAAAGATTACGACGACAAACTCCGCGAGAAATTCAATTTGGAATGGGTGTCGATCGATGAGCTTCCCAAGCTCTACTCTGACCATAACGAGATGGTGAGAGATGCCATCAAACTCCTGCGCCGTCGCATCAAGACCGAGCCTCTTAGCTTTAATCTCCTGCCTGAGCTGTTCACGCTCACACAGTTGCAACATGTCTATGAGGCAATACTCGACAACGAGATCGACAAGCGTAATTTCCGCAAGCGCATCAAGCAGATTGCCATCATCGAGAAGACCGATCTCATCGACAAACTGACATCAAAGCGTGGTGCCACGCTATACCGTTTTGACCGAAAGGCATACGACGAGGATCACTCGTTCAAACTTTAGGTCAAGACTTTTCTACTGAAATCATATTAAAACAGAAATTTCTATGCTCGAAGAATTAAAAGAAAAAGTATTCCAAGCCAACCTCGATTTGGTGAAACACGGACTGGTGCTCTTCACATGGGGCAACGTTTCCGGCATCGATAGAGAGAAAGGGCTTGTGGTCATCAAACCCTCGGGGGTGGACTATGACACCATGAAGGCTGACGATATGGTGGTGGTCGACCTGCAGAGCGGTAAGGTGGTCGAGGGCGATCTCAACCCCTCTTCAGACACTCCGACACATCTTGTGCTATACAGGCAGTTTCCGGAGATTGGCGGTATAGTGCATACCCACTCCACATACGCCACGGCATGGGCACAGGCCGGACTCGACATTCCCAACGTGGGCACTACCCACGCCGACTATTTCCATGACTCCATTCCCTGCACAGACAGCATGACAGAGAATCAGATGGCCGAATACGAGCACAACACAGGCGTTGTCATCGTAGACAAATTCCTGAAAGATAACATCAACCCTGTTCATACGCCGGGCGTGCTCGTCAAAAACCACGGACCGTTCACATGGGGTAAAGATGCCAATGCGGCCGTATACCACGCCGTGGTGGCCGAGCAGGTGGCCAAGATGGCGTTTATCACTTTCACGGTGAATCCCCAAACGACCATGAACCCACTGTTGGTAGAGAAGCATTTCTCACGCAAACATGGCCCTAACGCCTACTATGGACAAAAGAAAAAACAATAATCAATAACTAAAAACTTTACAACTATGATTGAAGCATTTAAAGATTACGAGATTTGGTTTGTAACAGGTGCACAACTTCTTTATGGAGGCGATGCC
>DBQL01000023.1:0-1092 GCA_002305235.1 Prevotella sp. UBA1395
TTGGCCTTCATGATGTGGCCCCTGAGCCGGCTCAACCGGGGGTTGATGGCCGTCACGGGAGTCAACTGCGTGCAGTTTGTTGTGGCCGCGGTGCTCATCTTCTGCGCCTTCTATGCCTTGGTGTTCCTCTGCCGGATTTTTCACGAAATTGTCGGCATCAGGCTCTCCGACGCATGGCTTCTCGGCGCGCTCACTTACAGTTTTGCGTTTGTGATGCTTGCCGCCTGCGTGCCCGACCACTTCGTGCTCTCCATGTTCATGCTCACCCTCACCCTCTATATTGCCGGCACCAAGATGCGCTCCGGCCGCCCGCTCACCCTCGGGCAGTCGGCAATGCTCTTCTTTCTCACCGCCGGCATCTCGCTCAACAACGGCGTGAAGGTGCTCATGGCCAACCTCGCGGTGAACGGTCGCCGCTTCTGGACCGTGCGCAACCTGCTCTTGGCGGTGGCCGTTCCCTGCGCGGTGATATGGGGTGTGGCCCGCGTCGAATGGTATTATTATGAACGACCCAACTACATGGCCCGGCAACAAAAGCGCGCCAAGGCCGAGGAGACGCGACGCATGAAAATCGCGCAGGCCTTCAGAGACACCACCCGGCTCACCGACAGCGCCGCCATCGGCAAGGCCATTGACCGCCTCGTGGTGCAAAAGGCAGCCGAGCGCAAGGCCCGAGACGCCAAGAAGGCATGGAACGCGCACGTAGGGAAGCCCATCGCCAAGGGCGAGTTCATGCAATGGACCGACATCACCACGCCCCGAGGGGCATCGCTCATCGAGAATTTCATGGGCGAGTCGATACAGCTTCACCGCGACCATCTGCTCGAAGACAACCTCACGCGGCGCCCGGTCATCGTGACTTACGACCTCGCGACAAACTACATCGTCGAGGCATTGCTCACGCTGCTCATCGCCGCGGGCCTGTGGTGCGGCCGTCGCAGTCGGTTCCTGTGGCTCGCCATGAGCTTCCTCGGCTTCGACCTGCTCATCCATATCGTGCTCGGTTTCGCCATCAACGAGGTCTACATCATGGCGGCCCACTGGCTGTTCACGCTCACCATTGCCGTGTCTTATCTCTTCAGGCGCACCCAA
>DBQL01000023.1:1202-2762 GCA_002305235.1 Prevotella sp. UBA1395
TTACATAGTAATCGTGAGACGAAAAGATAGTAATCGCGACGCGAAAAGATAGCCATCGCGAGACGAATAGATAACCATCCTTTCGGAACGCCTCCACACCCCCGCTGCGATGCCGATAAACACAGGGAAAGACAGAGGTTTGGCCGGTAGGTCTCCGATAGGTGGGGAGACGACAAGACAATGGGAAAAAATGACAAAAAATATATTTACAATACGCAAGAACGAACGTTGGATGGTCATTGCCGTGGCCATGATTTTGGGCATGTTTCACCTGCTGATCATCGCCAAATACTTCCCCTTGTTCGCCCATTACGGCGAGCAGCAATGGGATGTGTTCATGCGCAACTTCCACATGTCGGGGTTCGACCCCACCGGTTACGCCGTGCTCACCCACTGGCATCAGGGTTATGATGTTGTGCGACACCCTCTTTTGGCCCTGATGCAGCTACCGTTATATGGCCTTAACCGCCTGCTGTGGTGGATAACGGGCTGCAACTGTTGCCAAATGATCATGGGCGCGCTGCTCCTCACGGCCGGCACCACGGCGTGGCTCATGCTCTTTCGCACCCTGAACGAGCATCTCGCGCTGCCCCGTCGCCATGCCCTGCTGCTCTCTGCCCTTGCCTTCGGCTTTGCCTACGTGTTGCTGGCCACCTTTGTGCCCGACCATTTCGGACTGTCTCTCGCACTCCTCACCACCTTATTATATATAGCTTCGGGCAAGCTGCGGCATAGGCAAACCTTCACCTCTACCGAGGCGACGCTGTGGTTTTTGGTCACCGCGGGGGTGACACTGAGCAATGGTGTGGCGGTGTTTCTCATGGTGTGGGTGGTCAACGGGCATGGTGTGTGGCACCCATCCCGTTTGTGGCGCACGTTTGTGGTGCCCGCGCTGCTGCTCCTTGCCGTCGTGGTGGTCGTGGGTCTCACGGCCGACCCGGTGGAGAGAGCGGTATCTTCGCCCATCGATAAACAATTGGGATGGGTGCGGGGCGACGTTTCGCGCCTCGACGCTACGGTGGAGAACTTCTTGGGTGAGTCGCTGCAACTTCATCGCCGGCATATTCTCGGCGACGTGCTCACACAGCGACCGGTCATCGTGAGATACACGTGGCCGATGCAATATGTGGTCGAGGGAGTAATCATGGCATTGTTTTTCATGGGTGTGTGGATGGGCCGCCGCGACCGGTTGCTATGGATGGTCTTGGCGGTGATGGCGTTCAACGTGACGCTCCACGTGGTGATTGGCTTTGCCATAGACGAGGTTTACATCATGGCGGCACACTGGGCATGGGGACTGCCGGTAGGCATGGCCTACGTGTGGCATGACAATCATCGCGCCCTGCGCCTTACTGCCACCCTGCTCGTCATCGTCATCGCCGCCTACCTATGGACCTACCACAGTGTGTTGCTGTATCGTTATCTCACGTGGCCCGTCAAGATGTGAGGCAGATCTGCGGGTTGACAACACCCGAGAATTATGCCGACACGGTGCCCCGATAAGCCGATGAACTGAAAATGAACATGCCGTCATGTGTGCTTAAACATGCCATCATGAGT
>DBQL01000233.1:0-3438 GCA_002305235.1 Prevotella sp. UBA1395
TATGAATAAGGCTTTGTTTTTGATGTGTTTTTAGCCTATGCGCGACGGTGTTTTTCCTTGTTGTTCATCCCGTGGCTTTGGTAGGTTTTCTCGCTGCCTGCCGGTTTCTTATACGCATGTTTTATCATGACGATCGTTTGATGTGGCATACCCATCCAAATGCTATCCTTGGCTACGCCATGATGATTTGAGAATATGATTCAATTTTATTTTATAATCACTGTTATGATAAATATATAAAATCTCCGTGTTTATATTTTGTAGAATAATTTGCTCAATCGAATAAAAAAAATTACCTTTGTGGCTAATTTTATATGGATTATAATTAAGGAACGACAATGCCTGAAATATCAGTACGTGGACTCGAGATGCCCGAGTCGCCCATTAGAAAACTCGCTCCGTTGGCCGCGGCGGCCAAAGAGCGTGGAATCAAGGTATACCACCTGAATATCGGCCAGCCCGATTTACCTTCTCCGCAAGTGGGTCTCGATGCACTGAAGAAAGTAGACCGTGATGTTTTGGAGTATTCCCCGTCTCAGGGCTATCTCTCTTTTCGCAAGAAGCTGGTGGATTACTACGCCAAGTACGACATACATGTTACCCCCGATGAGATCATCACGACCGCGGGAGGCTCCGAGGCGGTGCTTTTTGCTTTCTTGAGTTGTCTGAATCCCGGCGACGAGATTATCGTTCCGGAACCCGCATACGCCAACTATATGGCCTTTGCCATATCGGCCGGGGCCAAGATTCGCACCATTGCCACGACCATTGAAGAGGGTTTCTCGTTGCCTAAGGTGGAGAAATTTGAGGAATTGATTAATGAACGCACGCGCGCGATCATGATTTGTAACCCCAACAACCCCACCGGTTATCTCTATACCCGCCGTGAGATGAGTCAGATTCGCGATTTGGTGGCCAAGTACGACCTCTATCTCTTCTCCGATGAAGTGTATCGCGAATACATCTATACGGGCAGTCCGTATATCAGTGCCATGCATTTGTCGGGTATCGAGCAGAACGTTATCCTCATCGATTCGGTATCAAAGCGATTCTCCGAGTGTGGCATCCGCATCGGTGCGCTGATCACTCACAATGCCGAAGTGCGCAAGGCGGTGATGAAATTTTGTCAGGCCCGCCTCTCTCCCCCTTTGCTCGGACAGATCGTGGCGGAGGCATCGCTCAGTGCTCCGCCCGAATATTACCGTGATGTGTATGACGAGTATGTGGAACGGCGTAAGTGTCTCATCGACGGTCTTAACCGGATTCCCGGCGTCTACTCCCCCATCCCGATGGGTGCGTTCTACACCGTTGCCCAGTTGCCCATCGATAATTCGGAAGATTTCTGCCGATGGTGTCTCGAGGAGTTTGATTATGAGGGAGAGACGGTGATGATGGCGCCTGCCGCCGGATTTTATACCACCCCCGGTGCCGGCATCAATCAGGTTCGTATAGCATACGTGTTGAAGAAGGATGACTTGGAGCGTGCATTGTTTATCCTGCGTAAAGCCCTTGAGGAATATAACCGAAAGGACAAATAATCATGAATCTACCCCTGTTTATTGCCAAGCGAATCTATGGCAGTCGTGATGCCCGCAAGAAGGTTTCACGACCGGCCATCGCCATCGCCGTGGCCGGTATTGCCATCGGTCTTGCGGTGATGATGGTGTCGATAGCGGTGGTATTGGGCTTCAAGCATTCTGTACAAAACAAGGTAATCGGATTTGGGTCGCACATTCAGGTGACCAATTTCATGACCCAGATGTCGGCCGGCATCTACCCTATCCAGATGGACGACTCGATGATGACGGTCATCAGGAAGATTCCCGGGGTAAGACATGCGGAACGGTTTGCCTACAAGCAGGGCATCTTGAAAACAGATTCCGACTTCCTCGGCGTGATGTTCAAGGGTGTAGGGCCTGAGTTTGATGCCCGGTTTATCAAGCAGAACATGGTAGAGGGCAGTGTGCCCGAGTTCTCAGACAAAGCTTCGGGAAACCATATCCTTATCTCGAAGCTTATGGCCGACAAGCTGCACCTGAAGGCCGGACAGCGAATTTTCGGTTATTTTATTGACGAGTCGGGGGTGCGCCTGAGAAGATTCACGGTACAAGGAATCTATCAGACCAACCTGAATCAATATGATGAAACGATATGTTTCACCGATTTATACACCGTTACGAAACTCAACGCGTGGCAGCCGGGACTGGCTTCGGGAGCCGAGGTGGTGGTCAACGACTTCAATCGCGTGGATGACGTGGAGCGAATATTCATCGATCGCGTCAACAAGACAGAGGATCGATATGGAAATACCTATTCCTCGCAGACCATACGAGAGAGCAATCCGCAGATATTCAACTGGTTGGAGCTGTTAGACCTGAACGTGTGGATCATCATCGCGTTGATGATTATCGTGGCGAGCGTGACCATGATTTCGGGTCTGCTCATCATCATCTTGGAATGTACGTCGATGATTGGCGTAATGAAAGCCTTGGGATCCACCAACGGCACGATACGCCACATCTTCCTTTGGTTTGCTGCTTTTGTCATTGGCAAGGGCATCCTGATTGGCAATGCCATCGGGCTGTCGCTCATTCTGCTTCAGCAACATTTCGAGTTGGTGGAGCTTGATCCTACCATTTACTATGTCAAGGCAGTGCCGGTGGAATTCAATTGGCTGCTGTTCCTGTTGATCAATGCGTTCACTTTTATCGTGTGTCTCATCGTATTGATTGCTCCGAGCTTCCTCATCTCGCACATATCGCCCACCAAGAGCATTCGGTTTGAGTAGTCATAACACGCGTGGCGCATGGCGCAGACTGCTGTTTTCCTCATCAAAAAGATCATGCCTTCTCCCTCAGAATATCTGAAAGAGAAGGCATGATCATTGTTATCGCGCAAGGAGACAACGCTCCCGGCGCTGTGTTTTCGAGTGATGGATGACATGGAACGATGCTCCTGCGAGCGCCATTCCATGTTATTGGATATACAATTATCTCGTTGGGATTACATGATCCCGTCCTCGCGGAGCTTCACCTGCCATTTCCACGCCGAGCGGAGCACATCGTCGAGTGAGGCCTCGGCCTTCCACCCCAACACCTTATTGGCCTTGGTGCAGTCGCCCCAGATCTTCTCTATGTCTCCCTCGCGACGCGGACCGTACTTCCAATTCACCTTCACACCGGTGGCCTTTTCAAAGGTTTCGACAATTTCCAAGGTGGTGTTGCCCTTGCCTGTACCGATGTTGAAATATTCAATGGCGTCGCCGTTGCCGTCGAGCACACGTGTCATGGCAGCCACATGAGCTTTGGCAAGGTCGACCACATAGATGTAGTCGCGGATACATGTGCCGTCCTCGGTGTTGTAATCGTTGCCGAAGATGGTCAGCTCCTTGCGTATTCCGGCCGCCGTCTGTGTCACGAAGGGAATGAGATTGGCCGG
>DBQL01000233.1:3607-7388 GCA_002305235.1 Prevotella sp. UBA1395
CTCGATGAGAAGATGATACCCTTCACATGATACTGGGGCATCAGTTCCAAGAGATTGATGAGTGAAACGATGTTGTTACGATAGTAGAGCAAGGGCTTCTGTACACTCTCTCCCACTGCCTTGCTGGCCGCGAAGTGGATGATTCCCTCAATATTCGGGTATTTTTGGAATACTGCTTCGGTGGCCGCCTTGTCGCGAAGGTCCACCTCTTCGAATGCCGGACGAATGCCGGTGATCTTCTCTATACCATCAAGCACATTGGCATTGGAGTTGGACAAATTGTCTACAATGACCACGTCATAGCCTGCCTGCTGTAACTCTACTGTTGTGTGCGACCCGATAAAGCCGGTACCGCCGGTAACGAGAATCGTTTGTTTCATATTGTTTCTGTGTTAATATTATAATGAAAATATTGCCCACAAAGGTATAAAAAAACCTCTATGTGGGCAATATAATTCTTGATTTTCAGCAAATTAAATTTTGCTTTCAAAGCGATATGCGGTGTTTTGGCTGCCGTCGGCAAGCATGTCATTCATCGACATTGCGCGAAACAGCGTCGGAACAGTCGCGTATAACGTTGGGACCGTTGTCGGGTCTTGAGCGAGTGACAGAAAAGTGTTGCCAGGAAGACAGGCTATTCAAGTCCGAACAACTTTCGCAACCCACCGTCTACACCCGAGAAACCCATGAAGGCCAACGATAGCAGGCCGGCCGTGATCATGGTGATGGCCATGCCCTGCATGCCTTTCGGAATCCTGACGAGTTCGAGTTGCTCCCTGATTCCGGCAAAGACCGTCATGGCAAGAGCAAAGCCTACTGCCGTTGAGAAGGCGTAGACTACACTCTGAATGAGGTCAAAATCCTTCTGAATCACCAGTATTGCCACACCGAGCACGGCACAGTTGGTGGTGATCAGCGGCAGAAAGATTCCCAAAGCCTGATACAATGCCGGACTCACTTTCTTGAGAATGATCTCCACCATCTGCACCAAGGCCGCGATGATGAGGATGAATGCCAAGGTCTGCAAATACTGCAAACCGAACGGATTGAGCACGTAGGTCTGAACAAGCCATGTCACCACCGTGGCCAGTGTCATGACAAAAGCCACCGCCGCGCCCATACCCAGTGAGGTTTCAATCTTCTTTGACACCCCGAGAAACGGGCAGATGCCAAGAAACTGGGTCAGAATGATATTGTTGACAAATATCGCACTGATGAAGATAAGTATGTATTGCATAATTCTAAATACTTAATTGTATGACCGGTTGAGTTTTGATTATTCGGCTTTCAGGCGGTTAAACAGTGCCACGAGAAACCCCAACGAGATGAAAGCACCCGGTGGAAGCACGAAAAGCAGAATGTTGGTGGTCTCGGGCAACAGCGTGAAACCGAACACACTGCCGGCTCCTAGCAACTCCCGAACGGTCCCCAGCACCGTCAGTGCGAGGGTGAACCCCATGCCGATGCCTACTCCGTCGAAGAGGCTCGCGATAGGCGTGTTCTTGCATGCGAAGCTCTCTGCCCGTCCCAAGACGATACAGTTGACGACGATTAGCGGGATAAAGATACCCAAAGACTTGTTGATACTGTCGGGCGCGTATGCCGACATCAGCATCTGTAAGATCGTGACGAAGGCGGCAATCACAACGATAAACACCGGGATACGCACCTTGTCGGGTGTGATGTTCTTGATCAACGAGATCACAGTATTGGTGCAAATGAGCACCGCCATTGTCGCCACGCCCATCGACATGCCGTTGATGGCACTGGTGGTGGTGGCTAATGTGGGACACATTCCAAGAATAAGAACGAACGTCGGGTTCTCCTTGATGAGTCCGTTGGTAATGATTTTCCAATAGTTCATGATGAGTAGAGAGTTTTATTTCTTGGTGATAGTCTTCTGATTCTGTTGCTGTTGCGCCATATAGGCGTCGTAAGCGCGATTCACCGCGTTGAGGAAAGCCCGCGTGGTAATGGTCGACGCGGTGATGGCGTCTATCTCGCCACCGTCCTTGTTCACCTTCAGTTCACCCTCCGCAGGACTGCGTCCGATGATGTTTCCCTTGCCGTCTTTCTGAAACCATGTCTGCGCCTTGGCGCCGAGACCGGGGGTTTCGGCATGTTGCAGGATGGTATATCCCAAGATTTCGCCCTTGGGGCTGAAGCCCACAAGTACTTTCAGGTCTCCGCCAAAGCCCATTGTGGTGCTCTCTATCGCCGCTCCCAAGGGTTGTCCGTTGCTGTCTGCGGTCTGGTGCACGACATACACCGCCTCCTTGTTGTCTGCCATCTGCCTGATTGTATCATTGGCAGACACTGTGATGTTGCTTGCTCCCATCACCGATTTGATGCCCTCGACCAGTGTCTTGTCGGCTTTTGCGGCTATGGGTGCTGCCGTGAGATGGTTGACCCACGCCAAAAGGGCGGCGATGACCAGCGCGAATCCCACCAAGACCAAAACCATGTTGGTCAACGAAGATTTCATTTTTTCCATGATATTCCTCCTTATTTTTGGGCCGGTATCTCACCGAAGCGCTTGGGTTTGACATAGAAATTGATGAGGGGCGTGAAGGCATTCATGATCAAAATGGCAAACGACATACCCTCGGGATAGCTTCCCCAGTTGCGGATAACCACAGTCAGAAAGCCGATGGCCACGCCGTAGATGAGCTGTCCGCGATGTGTCATGGGCGAAGTGACATAGTCGGTGGCCATGAAAATAGCCCCTAACATCAGTCCGCCACTCAACAACACCTGCACGGGATGGGCGTAGACCGGGTTGGCAATATGCAGCAACGCACTGAAAACAAATACCGTGGCCATGATGCTCACGGGCGTATGCCATGTGATGATGCGCTTCCACAGCATGTAAACCAGACCGATGAGCAGTGCCAGCGCACTCACCTCACCGATAGCCCCGGCCCCGAAGCCGTTGGAGATGTTACCCAAGAGCAGGTCTATGGAATCGGGCATCTTATCCAAGATGGCCGGATTACCGGTCTTGATGGCATCTTTCATCAGGCTCAGGGGAGTTGCCCCGGTCATGGCATCGGTATACGACGTGAGCTGTCCTTGGGTGGGCCATACAGTCATTGCGGCCGGAAAGCTCACCAAGAGGAAGCATCGTCCGACCAGTGCCGGATTGAAAATGTTGCCCCCCAAGCCTCCGAAGCTCATCTTTCCCACACCGATGGCGATCAGCGCGCCAATGAGAATCATCCACAAGGGGAAGTTGCTCGGCAGGTTCATGCCCAGTAACAGACCGGTGATCATGGCCGAACAGTCGGTGAGTGAGGGTTGCCGATGGAGCATATATTTGGTGATTGCCCACTCGAAAAACATGCAGGCCGCCACCGATGTCACGCACACCACGACGGAACCTACCCCGAAATAATAGAACGACATGAGCAGGGCGGGCAGCAAGGCGATGATGACGCCACGCATGTTGCGCTCCACACTGTCGGTGCCGTGGGCGTGCGGCGATAATGATACAACTAACTTATTCATAGTTTTACTTCTGAATCATGGATTATTTTTTGTTTCTTTCCCTGATGATACCCATCACGGCAGCCTTTCCCTGAATGATATTGTCGAGCAGGGGGCGATGGGCCGGGCATGTAAACTGGCACGAACCACACGCGATGCAGTTGATGACACACTCGCGTTCGAGCCTCTCATGGTTTTGCAAAGCCGACAAAGTGGCGATGAGATAAGGCTCCAGTCCCATCGGACACACATCGACACACTTGCCACACCGGATGCAGGGTTGCGGCGACTTGCG
>DBQL01000233.1:7399-7593 GCA_002305235.1 Prevotella sp. UBA1395
ATCACGGCCTTGCCCATCATGGGTCCTCCGGCCAAGACTTTGTTGTCGCCGTCGGGCAATCCGCCACAAAACTCGATGAGTTGACCGAACGAGGTACCCATGCGCACGAGGAGATTGGCCGGGCGTTCCAATCGTTTGCCGGTGACGGTGGTGTACCGTTCAAAGAGCGGCTTACGCTTCATCACTGCCTGATA
>DBQL01000233.1:7763-8988 GCA_002305235.1 Prevotella sp. UBA1395
ATCTCGTCGGCATGCTCCATCATCAGGCGGTAGTCAGAGGTGATATACGGCTCACATTCCACCGCGTTGATGATCACACATTCGGCCTTTGTG
Source organism: Prevotella sp. UBA1395 (assembly GCA_002305235.1). GTDB lineage: Bacteria > Bacteroidota > Bacteroidia > Bacteroidales > Bacteroidaceae > Prevotella. The sequence continues at coordinate 7,857 of DBQL01000233.1, forward strand.
CCCGGCGGAGGCGTGAGCTTGACATGCGTGGGGAATCCGGCGCCGCCCATACCGGTCACTCCCGCTGCCTTGATGCGGTTGATAATCTCTTGCGCCGACAGCTCCGGATGGTCCTCGACGGTCTCCAATGTGTCTGTGCGGTCTATGCTTTCCTCCCACTCATCGCCCTCCACGCTGATGAAAATGGCGGGCCGGCGATAGCCCGTGGCATCGATGAGGGTGTCTATTTTGATCACCGTTCCCGAGACAGACGAGAAGATCGGGGCCGAGACAAAGCCGCCGGCCTCGCCGATGAGTGTCCCCACCCTGACCTTGTCGCCACGTTGTACCACGGGCTTGGCAGGCGCACCGATGTGTTGTCCCAATGGGAAAACCGCCGTTTGCGGCAGTGGAGCCTGAACGGTGACAGTATCGTGTGTGAGCTTGTTCTCCTCAGGGTGCACGCCACCCTTGGTAAATGTGAATAGTTTCATGCGCCGACCTCCTCTCTTTCATGGTTTGCTGACGCCGCCCCGGCAGTCTCCACGGTGGGTGTCGAAGGTGCGGACTGCTCGGCCGGCCGGGTTTGCTTGATAGGGAAATTCACTTTGATGATGGCATGGGTGGGGCATACATCCACACATTTGGTGCAGAGCTTGCACTTGCCATCGTCGATATACGACAGGTTTCCGGCTATCGTAATGGCATCGAAGGCACAGGCTTTCTCGCACTTGCCACACGCTATGCAGGCCACCTCGCAGGCCTTACGGGCCACGGCGCCCTTGTCGTGGTTCACACATTGCACATAGACGCGGCGCCCCTTGGGACCTTTCTTCCGCAGTTCGATGATGTTTCGGGGGCACGCTTTCACGCAGGCGCCACACGAAGTGCATCGCTCTTCGTCAACCACGGGCAGCAAAGTGTCGGGGTTGATGTGTATGGCGTCAAACTGACAAGCCTCCACACAGTCGCCGCATCCCAAGCATCCATAGCCGCATGCGGTCTCTCCCACACTCGTGGAATGCATGGCCGCACAGGTGCGCAGACCGTCATACACGGCTATGCGCGGCCGATGCTCGCACGTGCCGTTACACCTTACCACGGCCACCGTAGGCTCGACGTTGGCCGCGGCCAACCCCAAGAGGTCGGCCAC
>DBQL01000233.1:9082-9759 GCA_002305235.1 Prevotella sp. UBA1395
AGAGCACCACCGAGGAGATGAGCGCTATCGCTCCAAGAACAATGACTGCAATCCAAATTGAATTCATCATGTTTTTTGTTTTGTTTTAGTTTGTTTATAGATCGTTGTTGTATGATTTGTTTCAGGTGTTAAGGCTGTATTTTGAAGGAGAATTTGCGGTGCAGTTTTTTCCGCATGAGATAGAGCACTATATAATATGGTATAAGTCCCGCCATACCCGCCACGGCCGCTTGCCCGTCACTGCCGGTCGAAGCCTTGATGACGAAGATGAGCATCATCAGGATGGCGAGGGGCAATCCGAATCCCAAACCCACTGCCCTGAAGCCTGTCCGNNCCCGGTCGGTCACTGTCCACGTCGATGAGTTTCTCCTGACGGTCGGAGGCATTGCAGTGGCCCGCCACCTTGCAGGAGGCGCAGGCCGAAACCTGCTCGATACGCACGGTGACATGGTGTGAGCCTATTTTTTCGATGACCCCGGAATGGGTGATGGTGTTGTTCATTGTCTAAATTGCAATCTGTAGTTGACAAATGCAAAAGTAATAACATTTATTTGAAATGGAACATAAAAACAGAATATTTTTTATCGATAATGACTTTTGTTTCTGTTTGAAACCTTATAACCGATTGGTGGGGATACGCGATGATGTTGCAACTTTACGCTTTACGCCTGTATATC
>DBQL01000201.1:0-584 GCA_002305235.1 Prevotella sp. UBA1395
TCGGACATACAAGATTCCTATTTTCACGCTCGTTAAGCATTTAACCTGAGTTCGGAAAAAGTTCTCCTTGTATTCTGTCCTTGAAGTAATGGTACAAGTCTCTTATCCCTGTGAATTGGCAGTAATGGCTTTCTTGTCCTTATATCTCAGATGCGGCTATTTTAGAAAATAGTAACTGACCTTCTCTGTCTTCAATGCAGAAGTCAATATTGATAGAGGGCTTCTTGTCGAAGAAACTATAAGCCGTCATGGTCGTGACAGCACCAAGTGCAATAGCATAGACGTTACATCGTGATGATACGGCATTTTGAGGTGTTCTATGATTGGTGCAAAGAGACAACTTCAGGAAACAGGCAAGCCAAGATGCTTGCATACATTCTCAAGAAAGAAGTGATTGAGTACCGATAGCCGGAGTCATGAAAGAGAATCATGATGAGCATCACCTCTGCCTTTGACATTGTGGGATCACGGGAAATTTTCTCTAATAAACCCGGGATTAGCGTGTATTTTGCTATCATGGCATCAAAAAAACATGCAGAATTGAAAATCGGCGTAGCCAAGTCATCTGCCATACAAAATATTTC
>DBQL01000201.1:592-1701 GCA_002305235.1 Prevotella sp. UBA1395
GTCTGTAATTCTTTGTATTTCACCGCTTGCACACTAAGATCTACGAGCTTGGGAGCGGTGTCATCGGCATCGAGGAGATACTCGATGACCTTCTCCCGGGCATGGAAAGGCTGCAGGTCGTCAAGCCCCATCGACTTCACCGCAATCCTGATGATGTCGTACTCGGGGATTCCTGTCGACCGTTGCTGCTTGCGAAGATAATATTTCCCGGCCTCGACAAGCGTCTTTTTGGGGACCAATCCCACAATCTCCGTTCCGGTAACGCGCAGTCCACGGGCTTGCGCACAGCGGCACACCTCGTCGAAGGCGATATGTAGGGGTGTGGTATTAAGGTCTGTGATGTTCATGGAAACCTGCGCAATGCCATATTCGTCGATATACCAGCCGATGGCTTTCGTCCCCTTGAGTGTTCCCGGTATCATGACTGTATTGCCGTTATCGTCTTTAATCGGCTTGCCGGTGAGCATGTTTCCTTCGCGCAGGGGTCTGCCTTTTTCCCTCACGTCGAACGCAACGGCATTGGCCCTACGCGTGGAGGTGGTGTTCAGATTGAAGTTTACGGCAATCAAAAAATCTCGGGCACCCACGGCAATGCATCCCGTCCGGGCCATTTCATCATCCCAAGGACGAGCGCCAAAGTCGGGAAGAGAGGCGGCATCGGTCATCCTCGCGGCCAGTCCTTCGTATTCTCCTTGTCGCACATGGGCGAGATTGCGGTTCTCGGGTTTCATGGCGGCGGCCTCATAACAATAACAAGGTATGTGAAGCTCACGGGCAATGCGTTCGGCCAACTGCCTTGCCAATGAGGCACATTCCTCCAATGTGATGCCCGAAACAGGGATGAGGGGCAACACATCGGTGCTGCCCATCCGGGGATGGGCGCCATGATGCTGACGCATGTCAATGAGCATGGCTGCCTTTGCGACGGCCAAAACAGCGGCATCGAGGACTGCCGACGGACTGCCGACAAAGGTAACCACCGTACGATTGGTGGCTTCGCCGGGGTCGACATCCAACAGTTTCACGCCCTTTACTTTACTGATTTCATCCGTGATCTGCCTGATCACATCCTTGTCACGCCCCTCACTGAAGTTGGGTACGCACTCTAC
>DBQL01000201.1:1828-3450 GCA_002305235.1 Prevotella sp. UBA1395
TGATTTTTCGCTCAAGGCGATGGGAGCTTCATACAAGCGTTATAGGTATCTTCAAAGAGGGTCAAAAAGTGGAAGCCTGCTCTCAATGAGAACAGGCTTCTATGTTTGTTTGGAATAAGTTGTTGTTTGTTATGCCTCGGCCTTCTTGGTCTTGTTAGCGTAAACCTCGGGCGAGAGAACAGAAACCGTGCTCTTGTCGCGAGCTCCCTTGTGGAAATAAACGATACCATCTGTCAATGCATACAATGTATCGTCCTTGCCCTGAGCTACATTCTCGCCGGGGAAGTGCTTGTTGCCACGCTGGCGAACGATGATGTTGCCGGCAACAATCTTTTGACCACCCCAAATCTTTACGCCTAAACGCTGTGAAGCTGATTCACGTCCGTTCTTAGAACTACCTACACCTTTTTTATGTGCCATAATGAATTCCTCCTGATTTAAGCGATTACTTGTTTAACTTCTACTTCGGTGAACTGTGCGCGATGACCGTTCTTCTTACGGTAATCCTTGCGACGCTTCATCTTGAAAACGATGACCTTGTCACCTTTAACAAGCGGGTTCACTACTTCTACAACTACTTTAGCACCCTCAACTTTAGGTGCACCGACTGTCACTGCTCCCTCATTGTCTACGAGCAGCACCTTGTCGAACTCAACAGTATTGCCGGCTTCTACATCCTTGATGTGATGTACAAAGAGCTTTTTGCCCTGCTCTGCCTTAAACTGCTGACCGTTAATTTCTACGATTGCGTACATTTTATTTATATAAACGGGTTTTTTCCGCAAGGCGGACGGCCGTTGCCGACGCTTTTTCGAGCCTCCACGGAGTATATCGGGTGCAAAATTACTAAAAAAGAACGACATGCGCCATCTGCACATTGGAAAATTATCGCTGATTTAGAAGAAATTAACAGTAGAATGATCACGACGAATTGATGAAGTGAATGTATGTGCAAGAAAGAGCTACCATATAATCATAACTATTGAGAAACNNTGTCTATTGGAATCAAAGACGAGGGTCATTTGATCGATTTCAAAAAAAAGGAATATAATCCATTAATAAAAGCCGCTTTCCCTTGGAAGTTACTGAATTTTAATTTAATTTTGCAATGATACATATTCAATTTCATTGTGAAAACAATCCATACCAAACATCTATATCATAGACTCTTCACCTTATCAACTCTACATCATAAAATGAAAACAATACTTCAGTTTCTTCTTGGAATAAGTTTGCTGCTGTTTACCGGATGCAATCGTAAAATGGAGCCACAAGAAATATTCGACCAACAGAAGTCTGGTGTGGTTCTTATCTGCAATAAATTCTATTACCAACTGACATTACCGAGTGGTGAAAAGCTCTACTTTTCGGCCTTGGACGAGGATGAAGGCTTTGCAAACCTCACCACATCGGAATCGGAAATCATGAAAATGCCAAACATTCTCAATGGCACCGGATTCTTTATCGATCAAGACGGAAGCATTCTCACCAATCGACACGTAGTGGCTCCCACTATCGATAAAGACGCAGTAAGACAGAATATGAACTCATTGTTACAAAACTACACTGATTATATTGAGCAAATCCAAGAACAACTTAATGACAAATACACCAATATTCAA
>DBQL01000040.1 GCA_002305235.1 Prevotella sp. UBA1395
ATATTAATAAATAAATGTATTATAGTCTATACATGGATTTATTTAAATAAATAGAAATATAAATAATAGAAAATATAATAAACTAAACACATAAATGTATCTCTATATATTACAATCTTTATATAATAATATATAAATATAGATATATAAAAGTGTAAAAATATAAATGATTAAATCTTTAATTAAACTAAAATATCTTTGCATGAATAAATAAAAATGCCTATATTTGCACAGATAAATAAATGAACATATAAACAGGTAACATGAAAAATCGTAAGATCATATTTGCCAATCAGAAGGGTGGCGTGGGAAAGTCAACGCTGTGTATTCTTTTTGCCAACTACTTGGCGTGGAAGAAACAGGATGTTTGCATCATCGACACCGACCTTCAGAAAACCATTTCGATGCAGCGAAAGAAAGATGCCGAACTGTATGAGGGGGTGGAGGAACCTTATACGGTGCAGGATTTTGATGTGCAAGACCCCGACACGATGCAGCAGTTGATGGACTCGGCCTCGGAGACCGAGGGCTTTGTGCTCTTCGACTCACCGGGTAACGTGTCGGAAGACGGTTTGGTGCCTATGTTTACCTCGGCCGACTTCATCGTCTGCCCGTATGAGTATGAGGAGAAGACGCTCGACTCCACGGGAATGTTTGTGCAGGTGGTGAACGCCTTGAGACAGGCCACGCCGGAGATGCAGGCCAAACTGTTTTTCGTGCCCAACCGTATCGACGTGCGTATCGGTACCGCCGACGAATTGAAGATGTGGAAACAGACTGACGCCATCTTCAAACAGCTCGGCTCGGTGACACCGCGTATCACGGCGCGCGCGGCACTCAAGCGTATCAACACGTTTGAGATCTCGGCACCCCAACGCGATGCCGTGAAGCCTGCTTTCGACTTCATGATCCGACGGATGAAAGAGTAGGGCAGGGTGGGGCGAGACGATGAGCGGGCGAAAAGACGCTCGACAGTCCAAAACCGGTTTTGTGAGATATACACGATGAGTGTTTATCTATATAAGAAAATAAAAATATAAATATATAAAAACATAAAAATATAAACCTATGGCTAAAAAGAAGACACGCGTACTGCTTCCCGGAGGCATTCAGGGGTTGGTACACGATTTGCAGAATGGAACATCAAACTTTGCGCCTAAGGCGATAGTAGAACGGTCGCCGGTGGGCGATGACGACGAGAAGGACGTGGATAACAACGCTGACACCCCGTCGCAGCCATCGGTCACAGAGACGCCCGTGGCGGTTGCCGAAGATCGTGAAAAAATTGAAGTTCAGCCGGTTGGCAAGGTTGAAGAGCCGGTCACGGTCACTCCCCAAGCGGTATCGCCGACAAAAAGGGAAGATATCGGCATCGAGGTGGTATCGCCCGCTGCACCGGTATCTGTCGCACCCACGTCACCTGCCGATGGGCGTGGCACGGAGAGCGACGAGACGCACGGTCGTGGCAGGAAGCCCAAGGAGAACACGATGAAGGAATATCACATCGTGAAAGACGACTCGACAGACAGCTGGCAGTTGTTCATCGACATGGCGCAGCAGTATAAGTCGGGCGGAGGCAAGTTGGCCACGATCTACATCGATGAGTCGCTCAAGAGCGTGCTCGACCGCATGAAGTATGCCGGCACGGAGAAGCTCTCGACCTCGGCCATACTCTCGTCGATCGTCGCCCGATTCATCTACGACCACGAGGACGATATCCGCAAGGTGCTCTTCAGTGGCAACCTGATCTGACCCGGCGGGCCGGCCGCGGCAGCGACGGTCGATTTGCTGCACCGACACCACAATCCCATATCTCCACAATTCCTTACGCATACCGTCATGACGGGTGGGCGAGGGTAGGAGGTATGGGATTGTGACGTCGAGCGGGGTAGGGGATATATATTCCCGATCGGTCATTCCATTGTGCCACGATCGTTTGCAAAATTTCGTTGGCATTTTTCCCGAAGGGGATAAACTTTTGATAGGGCACGGGTGGCATCAATGTCGACCGCAGGGAGACATGCCGTGCCTACCGTGTCTCAATGGGCACCGGATGGCTGAACTCTATCGGAGTTCAACTTTCTTGAAATAACCTGATACCTTTTTAAAAAGTTCGGATCACCAATGTCGAAACTATTGAACTCCTACAGAGTTTTGGTAATGGTGATAGCCACGGTTTCCTTGCATTTCCTTATTTGCTTGCTATGCCGGTTCTTTTGACAGACCATCGAAAAAGAAGGCTGATTCTGGTTTGTCTGCGTATGATGCGCGAGGGTGAGTGATCTATTTCATGACAACGATATTACGACGAGAAGCGTGTTATTATGTATGGTTGGTTGGCTTTTTTATGCGATGAGACTGACTGTGGGCACGCGGCGTATAGGAATAGGCTGCGTGCAGTCGGTTCGTGCGTATGACATGAGGCGTAGCAAGAGACGGAGGGCGCGCCTTTGGGAAATCTCGCCATTAGCCATAACTTTGCAATGTCAAACACTACAAGAGGCCTCGACAATGGTGTGATGACACAATGACTTACTTATTAAAACTTAAACATTAACCCTTAAAGAAAAGAAAGGAAAAAAGTTATGGCAATCAGTTATCGTAAAGTACAGAACAATCGGGTGGCGAGTGATACCTATGGCAAGTGGTATGGTCGTGCGGTGATCATGGACGTGGTGTCTACCAAAACTCTCGCGCAGGAAATTTCGCATTCCACCACGGTGACCTATGCTGATGTGTGTGCCGTTCTTGCCGCCATGTCGGTGGCCATGAAGGGGCATCTGCAAAACTCGCAGAAGGTGGTGCTTGATGGCATCGGGTCGTTCAGGGTAGGTATTCGCACCGTACCGGCCAATACCAGTGCGGAGTTTGACAGTAACAAGATCTCGGGCTACCGTATCATCTACAGTCCCGAACGCCACTTCAACGCCACCGGCGCCAACGAGCAGGGCAACCGTACCGGATTCTACGTGAAAGACCTGCTCGAAGGCATCACCGCCAAGGAGACGCCCAAGAATCCTGTGGTAGACGTGCAGGCACCCGCCGTGGGCGGATAACCGGGCGACCCATCCCCTGAGGATGATGTGAGAATAAACAGGAAGATTCATTAAAAGCGACAAAACAATGAAAAACAGAGAGACGTGGAAACTGATCATTCAAATGGTCATCAGCGTGCTGACCGCCGTGGCCACCACCTTGGGAGTGACCTCCTGTATGGGTTGACCATCATGATTTGAAACGCTGACTACCATCCCATGTCGAGAGCGACGAGCCTCGGCATGGGATTTTTTTAGTTTTAACTCGCGATGGGGAAATGTGGGGAGAGGGGTGATTGCGGCACTTCAATGTTTTGTCGGGGAAGCGCCGGTTCCGGGAAAGCAAGGCATGCGAAAGGTGTATGTCTGCGTGCGGACCGGTCATTGAAACAGTTGAGGTCCTTTCAAGCCTTTAGTCACGAACACATATTGGAAATAATCGGTAGTGGCCTTGCTTTCATCCGGTTCGATATTACCGCCTGTGAGGAATGACAGCGTTGAATGTTGTTTCACGAGATCAAGACCTTGGTTGAACGGAGAGTTCCCGGCATCGAGCCTGCAGATGACAATGGCGGGTGAGCCGATGGCCTTGTCGATATTGACGATGTTGTGAAAATACATGATAGGACCGTTGATGCTTACCCATTCGGTCATTTCATTTTCGGGAGTAGGCATTCCGCTTCCATGAGGTATGTAGGCATAGCAGTCGAGCGCAAGATGTGCAATCGACAAGACATGGGGCTTCTTGGCTTTCAGCCATGCGGCGAATGGCCGGATGCCATTGTAGTTTGCTTGGAACACATGCGACTGGCCTGTTGAGCAGAATACGGAGGCGGAATCGGAGAAACTCTGCGACAAACGTTGGTAATTGGCAATCATCGTACTGTCGCGCATGCCTTTATAGTCGGCCTTGTTTCCCAAGAGTCCATACACCTTGATGCGGTCTCTCTCCGGAAGGGTTTGGTTATATTGATAGATGTTCACCCATTTGGTGATATATTCCTGATTGTAGCGTTGCGGAATGTTATCCTTAAGGCTTGCCGCGGTTTGCTTCAGTATTTCCATGTTCATGGGGCTTGTTGCGAGAAACCGGTTGAGCAGGTTCGCGTCTTCCGTGAAATTCTCGTTGAAATAGTCTCTCACCCCGAATTTCTTGTTCAGGTACTTGAGCAGTTCCGCGTCAAAAATCTGATTCCGACTGAAACCGTGTATTTCGCCTAAGATAA
>DBQL01000216.1:0-1280 GCA_002305235.1 Prevotella sp. UBA1395
CACCTCATGGTCTTGGCCATAGTGGGCCTTTCACTGTCGGTGTTGATGCTCTTGCCGGTGGGCGGTTATTTGGTGTTTTATGCCGTATCGCTCTATTTTGCGGTGGTATGGGGACTCTTTTTCTATTATCTTTTCCGCACGCGGCAAGTCAATGTGCGCACCACAGTCTCGGTGTTTTTTCTCACTCAGTTGGCCGTTTTCATCATTTTTTCCGGCTTGAACCGATTGAATTTCTTTTATGTTTTCACGGAAATGTCGTTCCCGTTGAATATTTTGGGATTCACGTTGGGTGTTGGACTCACCGAGGAATTTGTCAAAATGCTGCCCCTTCTCTTCTTGGTGAGGCGTACAAAAGAGCCGTTGCTTCCCCAGACTTTGGTTTATTACGGTCTGATGTCGGGCATTGCTTTCGGTGTATTCGAGGGAGTACAATACCAGACCACGGTGAATACGCAGGCCGATTACACCACGGCTTTCCTGCTTAACATAGCCCGTCTCACCTCGTTGCCATTCCTTCATGCCCTGTGGGGAGGCATTTGCGGGTACTTTGTAGGCTTTGCCAACCTCTATCCGCGATACCGCAAGTCGCTTTATGCGCTTGCAATCGCCATCCCGGCGATACTCCACGGCCTCTACGACTCATTTGCCACGGTGGCCTATCTCTTGTCACTCGCGGTGGCTTTCGGTAGTGTTTTGGCACTGATGACCTATCTGAGCAAGAGCAATCACTTCAGAGAGCGACTCAGACAGTGATGGTTTTCCCGGTCTGAAGTGTTCTGGTCGCGCTGTGAATGTCGGTCGGTTTAAGGCCGTCGAGCCTTTACTTTTTGGGGCTAAGCATGCGAATCGGGTGAGAATACATTCGTCAGGCAAATGAGACATGGAAGTTTTCTTTACGATGTTCATAGCTCTAATCATGTTCTAACGCCCTTTTTCGAGGCTTCAATCGGCCTTGATTCTTAGAGACTTATAGGATTTTTTGTGTATCAAAACGTGCTTAGGGATGTATGAAACGGATTGTTAAAGAATATAAAAACAATTTCGTTTGTTCGCTTTTTTCACAAAAAGACTATACCTTTGCACTCGCTTTGAAAAAAGCATGAGGGTGGTTACCAGAGTGGCCAAATGGGGCAGACTGTAAATCTGCTGGCTCTTGCCTTCGGTGGTTCGAATCCATCACCACCCACCTCCTTTACCATTCAAGGTCAAGTCATCAATTTCCATGTGGAATTTGGTGACTTTTTTCGTATCTGTCAGGTCATGTTTCTTGCCCCGATCAG